>CAMOFS010000001.1 GCA_946613735.1 uncultured Lachnospiraceae bacterium
AAAAGACTTATACAGTAAGGTTTGGGATAAAGATGCTTATGGAGCATTTTTTGGAAGAGGACTTTGATCTGAAATATCCCAATATCGTTGCCGAATTAAGGAGCAATGAATACTACGTTAACATGATGATCGCATGGTATTTTGCAACTGCTCTGGCCAAACAGTATGACAGTATTATTCCGCTCATAGAAGAAAAAAAGCTGGATGACTGGACGCATAATAAAGCCATTCAAAAAAGCATTGAAAGCAGATGGATCACACAGGAACAAAAGGAGTACCTAAGATCATTAAAGGTACCCCGTAAATAGCCTTTGGAAACTGCGGTGGCCGAAAAGTGGCAGGGATCACTTCTGACTACTGTCCTTAAGTGCCTTTGCGCGGGCTATGATCTCTTTTACGTTTTCCATAAATTCCTTGTTTTTAAGCATAATGTTATATGTGGAGGCGGTCCTGTCTGACAGCTCTTCTAAAGGTATGTGCCTAAACAGCTCTTCAGGCTCGTCGCTTACAGAGGCCAAAAGCTTTGTGGCTGCCTCCATATGCTTTTCCTTTGTCTCCTCTGACATGGTAGTAAATGAATCATTTTTGCTTTCTGCGAAATCCAAAAGATCCATGGCAAGGCTTGAAAGCTTATCCTGCCGCATGTTGTACAGGGAGTTGTACTGCAGATCCTGCATTTCAGTGGTATACCTTACCGCACACAGGCTGTACTCATATAGTCTTAGCTTTTCGCCTACTGTCATATCCTTTTTTGCCGAAAGCTCAGCAATGGGCCCTTTAAACATAGCATAGTTGTTTTCTTCGGTCTCGAACGCATTGCGGAAGGCTTCAAGATCCTCCGATACAGTATAAGCCAGATCATCCTTGCCGACGTTTTTAATGCTTTTTCTTATTATCGCATCCATTTTATCTGTGGGCAGATATTCCAGATCCTCAATATTTTGCCCAGACAGACGGCAGATCATTTTGGTTATATCTTCCCGGACATTTTTGGCATCTGTATCAGTGGCACCTTTGGAAAAAAGCCTGTCATACCGTTTCCCAAGTTCCCTCATTTCAGACTCGAGCTTGGCATTAGACTCAAGCTCATCAAGCATTTCCTCCTCCTGGTCCAAATCGATATCTGCCAGTTTTTGTGGGGAGGTCTGTTTTACGGTTTCAATCATTTCGTTACGAATGATCCTGTGTTTATCAAGGGTATCACTGGCGCTGTTTGCTGTACTGTCTGTATATTTATTCGCAGTATCAAACATCTGTTGTTGCGTTTCAAAGCGCTCTTTTGAGGCTGTAAGCCATTCGTCCTGCTTTGGTTTACTATATTTAAAGACGGGATCTGCCTTTTTTTCCTTGTTTAAGTATTGTCCATCCATTCCACAAATCTCCTTTGTTACAATGCTTATGACTAGATATAGCATATTATACTCTACTCTGCAAAACAAAAGTCCAACATAAATGAAAGTGAAACATAGTTCATAGCGGTGGGAACGGAATTGAATTGGCGTATGAGTTATAACTATAACGTATTATACCAGTGTCGAAATCTTCAAGCCGTTGATGGCGGAGGTAATAATAGCATCGATGAGGGGACATTGGAACGGATAAGACAGTTGCTGCCGAAAAATGCATCTTGACATATATTGTTTTGCGCAATATAATGTTGTGAAATAGGTTTCGTCCTCTGCATCAAAAGTCTTCGAGGTGAAACACGAAGGAGGACAATATGGAATTCAAAGGAAGGATTAGGGGATATGGGTGAAAATGACATGAAGGTTCTGCTTAAGTCCCAGCAGGGTGAACTGGATGCCATTCTTATGTACGAAGCACTGGCTGAAGTCGTAGATGATAAGACCGATGCAGACACATTCAAACAGCTGGCTTCTGAGGAAGGGCGCCATGCAGCAGTGTTTAAAAATCTTACAGGCCAAGTGCTAAAGCCTAAGAAAACCAAGGCTGTGTTTTTGCCAATAATGTATCGTATAATAGGAAAGAAGCGTCTATACCCTCTTATTGCAAAGGGAGAATATGATGCGGAGAAAAAATATGAGCCTGTAGCGGCCAAATATCCTGAAGTAGAGAGCGTGAAAAATGACGAACGCAGACACGGAGATACGGTCATGGGGCTTTTGTGAAGAAAAGGGCATAATCAATAAAACAGGAGGAAATATGGTATGGAAAACTTTACATTTTACTCACCGACATTCTTTGCATTTGGCAAGGATGAGGAAAAACAGGCGGGAAAGCTTGTCAAAAGGTTTGGCGGCAGCAAAGTGCTCATCCACTATGGTGGCGGCAGCGTGGTACGCTCAGGTCTTCTTGACCGAGTAAAGGCATCTCTTTCGGCAGAGGATATAAGCTTTGTTGAGAATCTGTGCTGCGGCAATGGACGCGAAGGCTACATATCCGGCTTTGTAAAGCTTGATAAAGAAGACTGTGCCAAGATCTATAAGATGATGGTGTTTTAACACATAATAATTAACTAATAATGGTAATAATTAAAACGCGATTTAATAAATGCGGCAAAACATGTATTTAACGGAAAGATATAGAGGGTTTTTCAAGGCACCACTCCATTAAACAAATGGCAGCATATACGGCGTGTTAGTTCAATTATCAATGTGTCAATACACTAGGATGCGTTAAAATAACAAGCGAGCCTTTTCTTTAGCAACTCATACCTTTGCCGCTTTTCGTCTTTTGCAAAATGGACCTCCCGGAATTGTTCGGGATTTGAAGAGTAATCAAGCACCTCATTCCCAAACTGCTCGCTCGTAAGGTCAAAAACAGAGTCTTTTACCACGTTATAGCAATGGTAATTGCCGCCGTCTCTTGGGATTCCATACACCTTTCCACCAAAAATATCCTGAGCTAAAAATGCAGTAATAGAACACTGTCCCAAAGTGCAGTTATCCTTTGTCCAATCCGCTCTCATCCTGGGCGCGCAGGTATCAGCCGCCCAAATATGCAAAAGAGCCTCATATAAGTCCGTCTGATTATTGATCCCCGGGTATTCGCTTGTAATGGGCAAAACCGGTGCGCTGTTCCATCCGTAAAATCTGTATACCACAATCCCTCCTTTTGATCTCCTCCCAGAACATATGATGGGCTTATTCTAGCATATTCGAATAAAGGCCGCAACGGAGCTTTTTTGTATAAGACTATGCTGAGGGAACAAATATCGAAAGTTTTTGAGGATGAGATAGCTTCCTCTTTCGTTCCGATGTATTTATCAACAGCTTTTGCAAGTGCATATTGAACAGCAGGAAAATTTTCTTCCGGTTTTTCAGCCTCAGCAGGTTCGTCCTTGCTTAGGATAGAAGAGACAAGAGTAGTATTGTCAGAGATCATATCGTAGATCTCTCTTAATGCAAGTTCTTTTTTATCGCTGCAGGCGTTCTTTCTGAAATACATGAAAAATGGCTCGTCTGTAATTCCGATTCTGTGGCGCATGGAATTAATGGTAGCATTGTTTATCCGGCGATTGGCGATCTTTTCCCTGGGGTTTTCCAAAATAAGCTTCTCCCCGATGATGCTATCCCTTTTGTTCAGCGATACGTCAATAACATCACTTACCTTTTTACGCTTTTCATTGAGCACATCAGTTTTAAGGCTGCTCTTTTGGTTTTCATAAACCTTTTTATTGTCCTCATCCCCATCAAGGTTTTCTTTGGGTATTTTGTGCTGATCAATATAACTATTCTGATATGAATCGGTATTGATAATGCTATTATTCAACGACTTTTTCTTCTTACTGAAAAGCTGACCGTTATCTGACATGGTTTTTCCTCTCCTGTAGCAGTATCTATTACTAAGTAATCAACCTAATTATATATCACCAATTACCACATATGTCCAACAAAAACGTTCACTGATTTTGAAAAAAATTACCGGCTAATGCCGGTAATTCCTTAGTATCTAAAGAAAAATCTTCCATTTTATTATCCAAACCTCAAATAAACGTACTCTCGTAATCCGAGTCGTTTTTACTGAGCGTTTTCGTTTTATCTTCTACTCCAAAGGCGAATTTAACCTCCTTTAACTTGTATTCCAATACGGAAACCTTTAAGGCTGTCATTCCGAAAAGCTTAGTGAAGAACCTTTTGGCTGCATTCATATCGTTAAGCCTGGATTGGATATCTTTTTCCACAGCTGCCATAATGTCTTCATAAGAGCCATCGCCAATGCCGGAGCTTGAAAACGCTTTTTCTCTCTCTTCCCTTTCTTTCGCCTTTTGGGCTGCCTCTGCCGCCTTTTTGGCTGCTTCCGCTTCCTTCTTTTTTCTTTCTTTTACCTGAGGCAATATTAAATGATAGTCGGCAAAGTCGCCATCCCCTATTATATCTAGTACCCTGTCATCTGAAAATCTATTACCAGCCCAGAATTCTTTCTTCGCAATACGTTCCACATTTTTTTCACTCATACCCGGATATTTTTTCCTTACTTCATCTGAAAGCTTGGCGACTTGTTTTTCCATCCCGGCACTAGTCCAGTCATCAGGGTCCGCTACCTCTTTGTTTACGATCTCGACCTGCGGAGCCAAAGTACTTTCATCAGTTTGTACGGATTCCGGCTCCGGTTCGGGTTCCGTAGGTTCCTTTGTGCCGGCAGTCTTTTGGATAGCATTCACTTTCAGAATCTCTAATGCCATTAAAGCATCTTCCCTTACCTTTTTAACCTCATTTAATTTGACTTTTGATTTTCCAAATGAAAAGAGCGAAAACTTTCCCCAAGTATAGCTGTTGCAGGCCTTGATAACTGCCAAAAGTGAATCTGCTTCACCATCAGTACCTCTTGATTTCTGATAATTCTGTATAGCACTCTTTACTGCTTTCATCTTTTTATCGTCATTTTTAGTAATGGTAACCCCGGAATAAGACAGACTCACAAAGGCAGGTGCCGGCTCCTGGGGCTCATCGGCATCGGTCTTGACCTGATCAGCCTCTACGGTCTTAAAGCTGTTTGCCAGTTCCGCTTCCTGAGCCTCTTTGGTTTTCTCCTCTTCTTTAGTCTGAACCAGCTCCTCCTGTTGAAACTGCTGCTCAAACATATTCTCAGTCTTATAAGACTGTTCTTGAGTTTCTATGACTTGAAGCTCAATTTCCTGCTTATTTTTAAATAACTGGCCGCCTACTTCACCATTCTTACCCTGCATATCATTTCCTCCTTAATAGCACTCAGACTACTGCCGTGACTGATCCTTACTTACGCACTACACTTTTGGCGGCAGTGAATTTAGTATCGTTACCGCATCAGCCACACCTGTGTCACTTGTCCCGTATGGCTTTTGTAATGACGCCATAACCACTGAGAGCCTAAGATGTTCTGAAAAATATGTATCAAAAAAATCATTCATCTCTTCTGACTGTGGAACCAGCTCTATGATCGTATCTTTATCGCAAATCTCCTTCGCCGTTATTATCATGTAGGAAAAAAGTCCGGCACCAAAATTTTGTTCCCCTCCACAATATTCCATCCGGATCATTCCCGAAGGCATTCGATGTGCCAGAATCATGCCATACACCTTTTTATCCTTTTCGAGGATACCGCTTAATTCTCCATCAAAGTAATCATCCGGTATCTGTCGGCTAAAGAGCCCAAACAACTGCTCATCAGAACCTGCCACCTCCTCAAACATCTCTTTTCTTTGGTCCATAGAAAGGTTCATAAGAGGCCGGATAGGCGTCGCAAATTCGAGCATCTCATCCATAACCTCCACATCAGACAAACGAAGGTATAACCGGGGTGAAAGCCCAACTTCAAGATCAAAATGCCACCCGGAAAGCAGATTGTAATAAGCCTGGTTCCACTTGTGATCTGTGGAGGACTCAAATAATATATTCTCGGTTCCCAATGCCCTGCTTTTACAAAGTATGCTTCCCAGCAGCGATGTAGCAACCCCTCTTTTCCTAAAAGCCTCCTTTACAAAGATCCATCTGATCCGCAGAATATACTCCTCACCCAGACGATCCGTATCCATCTCATACACCAGGGCTCCAACGCCGCTGATGCCATCTCCATCGTATCGAAGTGCACCTATAGCCTGGCACTTTCCTGATTTGATGTCATCCATAAGATCCTCGGTAAGAGACCCTTTAAACCTGTCTATATTACTCTTTGTGATCCTTGTATTAACAGGACCGACCTCAGATTCATATTCATCGATCAGTTCCTGTGCATGTTCCAGGCAATAGCCGCCAAATTCAGAAAAAGGATGGAAGGTCTTGGCTGCGGCGAACTGAAGATAGAGTCTCCTCTCAAAAAGCTCCTCCAGATCCTTTCTGCCGTCTGTATTGGGATCATAAGCATCTGACATCATCTTTTCCCGCTGAAGCTCCAGCCCCTCTGCAAAGGCTTCATCCAGCTTCCCTATCTCGCCCTCCGAATCCAGCAATTCTTCATAATAAATCTCATCTACTAACATATACACTCCTAAAAACACAGATGCTCAGCAATGAGCCCTTGGATACAATGATCCTTCCTGTGGTCATTTTTACATATTTTACTTATTATACATCTCCATTGCTGATTTGTCTCTCGCAAATAAGTCCCTGAACTCGTTTCTTCCAGGGACCCATGCTTTTTCATATATATGAGTAAAATGATTTTTAACAGTCTGCTCCGATACTCCCAGCATATAGGCTATCCTTCTGTTTGTAAAGCCTGATAGCTTAAGGTATCCCAGCTCCAGCTCACGCCTTGTAAAACCGAATTCTTGGGCAATCTCGAGATATTCTTCTTTTGTTATCTCAATCTTCGTCATCACCCAGATCCATTTCTTCGTTCATCTTACGTTCTGCGTTCAGGCTAAGCGGCAGGAGTAAAAATTCAATGATAACGGCATAGAAGCCTGAAAGAAAGCAGATTGCCAGATTAGGGCCTATGGTGGACGGGTCATCCAGCCTTCCCAGCAGAATTACGCCGGAAATGATGATCGCAAAAAGGGCTCCGTATATTGTCAGTTTCTGTGCTGCCCGGACGGCTTCCGTGATGTTTTTTAACTCCAAAAGGCTGTATGGCTTGATGCCAACGGAAAAGGCTTTTATAAAATCCTTCCATTCTCCCATGATGACAAGCCCCGGGATCAATACCAAAGCTATAAGCAGGATCGACGGTAGATCAATAAACCAGGCGATCTGAGAGATCCCACTATTATCCATCAGGATATTAAACAAAAATATGCCTATGAACAGTATCAACTCTCCCACTAAAACCAGTCTTATATTCTTTTTCATATCGGCTCCTTTCATATGTTGGATTAGTGCGTCTATACTGACTCTATCACAGACATATTAAAAATTATATAGTACCTTTTTATGCCTTACCACACGAGCCAAACAATGTGATCTTTTCCTTTACCACCTTTTTCATCTCATCTATTTCGTAAGGCATAAGCTCCATCATCGTTTTGGCACCGGCATTTAAGCCGTTTTCTATTCCTCTTTTGCCTGCCTTGTCGATATCCGTAAATATGTTGATCTTGCTTATACCAAGCTTTACTGCGGTTTCAAAGTCTGTTTCCGAGAGTCCCGATCCGCCGTGAAGGACCAGAGGGATCCCTGTCTTTTTAGAGATCACATCGATCCTTTCAAAATCTAGCTTAGGTGGAAATGCATAATCTCCATGGGCATTGCCTACAGCGATCGCCAGCGCATCCACACCGGTCCTTTGAACGTAGTCCAAAGCCATCTCGGGATCTGTATAATAATCACTGGGGTTTTTAAGCTTGCCGCTTCCTTCATTGTCCCCCACATGTCCCAGCTCGCCTTCCACTGTCACATTCATGCCATGGCATATTCTTACCATCTCCTCCACCTTTTTAAGGTTATCCTCATATCCCAAGGTAGAGCAGTCATACATGATCGATGTAAACCCAAGGCTTAGCGCTTCCATACATCTGTCAAAGGTAAGGCCGTGGTCATAATGCACCGCAACAGGAACACTGGCTTCCCTGGCCATGGGAATGAGATATTTTGCCACATGCTTAAGCTCCATCGCAGGAAGGAGCACCTCTGCGGTACCTACTATTACCGGCGCCTTAAGTTCCTCTGCTGTCTCTATGATAGCTCTTGCCATCTCCATATTCACAGCATTAAAAAAGCTAACCCCGTAATGTCCATCCTTTGCCTTATTTAACATTTGATCCATGTTAACAAGCATATCCTTCTTCTCCTTTTTTAATTTTTCTCCCAACCATCAGCTATCTTTTCTCTAAGCTCTGACAATGGCTTTAGCCCGGAAAGCGCATCGTACTCCGAAACACAGCATGCTCCAGTTGCCGCTGCAAGCCTGACACACTCTTCAATCGGGCTTCCACCCAGCAGCGCAGTAAGAAAAGCTGCTATACTCGTGTCTCCGGCCCCGGTGGCCGACAAAACCCTGTCAGGCTTATATGAACCCTCAAAGCCCTCCTTGTCTGCCCATGTGGCATCATCCAGAACGAGCCTCGAAGAGATCTTTTTAATTTCATCCGATGATGCTGTCCTGTAATAAAGCCCCTTGGCCCCGCATTTTAGAAGCATGACCTTTGCCCCATATTTCATACAGGCATTCGCCAGCGGGCGTATATCCTTGTCCAGATCCAAAATCTCCGTTATATCCCTATCCCCGGCACGGACCTGCCAGTCACTATACCTTTTTTTATCGATCATAAAGCACAGTTCCTCAATACTGGGAACGAAAAAGTCCACAAATGGAATAACCTGCCCAAGGATTACATCCCAGTCTGCCTGTCCTGCTTCCGATTTCGGATCAACAGCCGCCAGATCAAGGGAGGTGGCGCACCCCGCATCTTTTGCCTTCTTAAAAAGCGTTACAAGCTCCCTGCCCGAGTTCTCGTACATCCGCTTCATAAGCGGCGGATATCCAAAATGAAAAAGTGCTGCCTCTTTGAGAGCATCCTCAGAAACATCCTCCGCACTGTAGGTATTATTTGTCCCGGGACAGTGAATAAACATCCTGTCTATACCCGGTATAGCCAGAACAACGGAATATGACGAAGACTCCTCTTCATCCCTTATCATATCTGCCCCGGCACCGTACCGTTCAAGAATGGCGCAGATCATGTCACCAAACTCATCCTTCCCGACTTTTCCCATGAGTCTTACATCTGCACCAAGAAGCTTCATGCCAAGTCCGGTATTAGCCACGGCACCGCCTGTCGATACCGAGGCCGCACCCGCTTCAACAAGCTTGCCCGGCATAAGCACATCCGACACCCTGTTTTTTTCACCACACTTAAAAACCGGTGTGATGTCCAGACATATATGACCCGCTACAATAACCTTTTTATCCATTTTTAATAAAACCCCGGCTTATTGCCCAAAACCTGTCCTCTTCGAATTAATTATACCAACCGTATGCCTTGCTCGCAATGGAAAAAGAACCCTGCGCAGTTCCGAATGGTACACGCAGGGCTCTCCTTTAATACATCATATAAAGCTTTTTATCATGCGGTTTTATCACAAATATCCTTTTTGTGGCACTGCCCGGCCATCGGACAGCCTATGCAGCGAGTGCCCTTTTTCTTCTCTTTGTAAATATAAACACAAGCCGCGGATATTATTACCAGCAATATTATTCCTGTTATAAGGTTTGCCATCAATGCATTCATGATAAAACTCCGTATAGAAAAATGTGTTAACTCAGTTTGTACTCAAGCTCCATTGCTTTCTGATTGCGGTTAATGATGGTGATCACCACTACTGCGAAGCAGATGATCGCTATAAGCCCACCAACAAAGCCTGCACCAAAGGCTCCTGTTGTAATGAGAGTACCTACCTGATATACCAAATAACCTACTGTAAAGCCTGTGGCCAGCTGGAGGCATATGGCTCCCCACAGCCATTTTGCAGACTTCATCTCAGAGTTCATAGCTCCGAGCGCTGCAAAGCAGGGAGGTGTATAAAGGTTGAACATCAGATATGCAAGTGCTGCCACCTTTGTGATACCCATGGCTACAGCAACGGGGCTTCCCTCACCTACAAGCTCAAGCTCTTCTGTATCTATAAGATTGGTAAGGGCATAAACCGTAGCGATGGTACCAACAACGTTTTCCTTTGCAATAAATCCTGTGATAGCGGCTGCTGCAAGCTGCCAGGCGGCCACGCCCACAACGGGTACTAAAAGCACTGCGAAAGGATGTGCTATGCCTGCAAGGATGGATGCGCTTTCCATGCCCTCTTCAACGGGCTGTAAGCTCCAGTCAAAGGATGACATGATCTGTACTACCGTATTACATACTAAGATAACAGTTCCAGCTTTTACGATATAGGCCTTACCACGCTCAAGCATGGAGCCTAATGCGAACTTAAAGCTGGGAGCCTTGTACTCGGGAAGCTCAATGATAAAGAATGACTTCCTGTACTTCATGCCTGTTATAGCCTTTACCAGCAATGCTCCCAAAAGAATAAGAACGATACCAACAACATAGCATATAAACCCTACCCATTTTGACTCAGGGAAGAATGCCCCTGCAAAAAGCGCGATTACAGGAAGCTTGGCGCCACAGGGCATAAAGGTCGTAAGCATGGCCGTAGCTCTGCGTTCACGCTCATTCCTGATGGTACGGCAGGCCATAATGGCGGGAATACCGCACCCGGTACCGATGATCATGGGGATCACGGACTTTCCGGAAAGACCCACCCTTTTAAATATGGGATCCAAAACCACAGTTGCCCTGGACATATATCCACAGTCCTCAAGCAAAGCTATCAGGAAATACATTACCATAACCAGAGGTAAAAATCCAACAACAGCACCCACGCCGCCGATAATACCGTCTATAAGCAGCGCATAGAGGAAAGGATTGGCGTCTCCAAGCTGTTCTCCGGCCCACTCCTGGAAGGTCTCGATCCAGCCTACTAGGATGTCTGCCAGCCATGTACCTAACGTGGTCTGGGAGATGTAGAATACCACCCACATAATAGCTGCAAAGATTATTATACCCAGTACCGGATGCGTAACGATCTTATCTATCTTATCTCCGGTATTGACCTCCTTTGTCAGGGTCTTTCTTACCTCAACATCCTTTACAATGTCATTAACGAAATCAAAGCGCTTTCTGTCGGCCGTCTCAACCGCCTCTTTACTGGTAAGATCAATGTTGCCTTGCAAATAGGGAGCCTTTTGTCCTTTTCCCTCAAGAGCAGCCGCAGCTTTTACCACGTCCTTGATACCCTGCTGGCTTATGGATACCGTATCTACGACAGGGCAGCCCAGCTTCTCGGAAAGAAGCTTATCGTCGATCGTGTTGCCCTTTTTGTCCTTGATATCGCTCTTGTTAAGCGCCACTACTACCGGAATGTCGAGATCCAAAAGCTGTGTCGTAAAAAACAGGCTCCTGCTTAGGTTTGTGGCATCTACAATGTTTATGATCGCATCCGGATGCTCGTTCTTTACATATCCGCTGGTGATGCTCTCCTCAGATGTAAATGGCGACATGGAGTATGCTCCCGGAAGATCTACGGCGATCAGCTCCTTCCCCGTGTCATTGAACTCATTCTTGATGGGGCTTTCCTTTCTGTCCACCGTAACGCCGGCCCAGTTACCGATCTTTTCATTTCTCCCGGTCAGCGCGTTATACATTGTCGTTTTTCCGCTGTTGGGATTACCTGCAAGTGCGATTCTCATGATTCTCCTCCTACATGTGCAATAAAATTATATCCTAATAGTCGATGCTAACTCAGGATCGATGTTATATCTGGCATCCTTTATGGACACCACAAGGTTTTTTCTCTTGTCCACAACAGTGATCTTCTCCCCGCTGTAACATCCGAGAGAAAAGAGAAAACTCTTCATTTCCTCGTCTCCGCCGGTATCTACATCTGCGATCACGTATTCCTTTCCAAGTTCTGCTTCGTTAAGATCCATACTTTTTGTCCTTCCCGGCTTTTGCCTTCTTTTGTCATTTTGGTTAGCTCTATCTAACCACGACCATTATAGTTAGGTCGTACTAACTTGTCAAGTTTTTTTATTTGAATTTTCTCTTGGAATGTGGTAAGTTTATGCTAATGTATCCAAAGGGAGGATTTATTATGGCTTTACAAGAATCAGGAGAAATGTATCTTGAGACAATATATGTTCTGTCACAGAAGACCAGTGAAGTGCGGGCCATAGACGTCGGAAAAGAGCTGGGCTACTCAAAGCCCTCGGTCAGCCGCGCCGTAGGACTGTTAAAGAGTGAGGGACTTATAAAGGTAGACGACAAAAAGAACCTTACGCTAACTGAGGCCGGAAGGATCCTGGCCAGCCGCATATATGAGCGGCATACGGTTCTTTCTAAGATGTTCATTAATCTTGGCGTAGACGAAGAGACCGCCACTGAGGACGCATGCCGCATCGAGCATTACATCAGTGACAAGTCTTTTAATGCGATAAAAAGATACATGGAAGACTGTGGTTCAAACTGACTGGAAAATACCAGCTTATCCCTGACACATTTTTATGGTCAGGACATTCAGTCCGAGAAGGTTTTGATAATCCACCTTATCCGCCAGTCCATATCCCAGGCGAATGCCTATGTTGGTACAGGGATCCTTGCTTCCCATGTCGTCTCCCTACTTGAATCTGCGTGTGGCAAAGATTATCTCTGCTATCGTACCCAAAAGCTTTCCTTTTGAAACAGGTTTTAGAAGATAGCCATAAGGCTCGAGCGAAAGCGCAGTTTTGATCTGGTCCTTGTCATTTACGCCTGACAAAGACAGTACCGGTATGGAAGCAGTCATAGGATTGTCCTTGAGACGTCTCATTACCTCTGCCCCATCCATCTTAGGCATCTGATAGTCAAGAAGAATAAGATGCGGCGTACAGCGCTTCAGCTGTTTGAAGGCCTTTTCTCCCGAATTGGCCAAAACCACATTATAATCAGCCTCCAATATACCTTTTATGGATCTGAGCATCGAGGCATTATCATCTACGACAAGGATAGTGGCCTTGCTTTTGTCAATATTGATTTCTTCTATCTCAGAAATGTCCGGTGCCACGACATTGTCTGCCGGTGCATTATAATAGACAGGAACCATGGGGATTGCTGCACTTGTGTCTTTGATGATGGATTCCGTTTCCTTTAAAAGCGCATCCAACTCAGTTGCGTTTGGCATAGTGATTCTTTCCGCCATTCTTTTCTCCCTTGCAGAAAAATATTCATATAAAAGATTATAGCATTATCACTGCTTTTTTCCAATAAAAAGAGGCCGTATACACGACCTCTTTTGTGCGTTATAAACTGCCACTCAGGCAGATTTGTAATAATGTAATAACATTCCTACAGCAGATCCTGATATCCGGGTACAAACAGATGACGAGGAATACCGTCAACCATTACAGGACTAACATCGCCCTGGATAAGGGGTCTTACATAGGTGATAAAGTCATTTGTCACATATGTGCCGTCCTTTGTGATCCAATCCCTGGGAACCAGACGCTCATCGTTAGCGATCTTGTGAACATCCTTGACCTCAGTTCCTGCCTGATAAGGATCATCGGAAAGTCTCTCGATAACAACCATCTTGCCGCTGTCACCTTCATCAGCTGCCTTCATGGCAGCACCGCCTACCTCATAGGCCTCTAAAATATCCACTCTGGATGCGCAATGACTTGCTGCACGCTGTAAGGTGGAAAGCTCAATGGCACGGGTCTTGCATCCGATCTCCTGCGCTAAAACATTGCAAAGATAGGTTGCTGTACCGGTAAGCTGCTTGTGCCCGAATGCGTCCACATACTCTGTAGCATTACCAAGCTCACTGATATATGTACCGTCCTCAGTATGGATACCCTCGGAAATAGCAATAACTACAGAACGCTTCTTCTTAAGGAACTCTTTGCACTTCTTGACAAAAGTGGGTACATCGAAAGGAAGCTCGGGAAGATAGATGGCATCAGGTCCGTCACAATCCTCGCCCTTGGAAAGAGCTGCTGCGCCGGTAAGCCATCCTGCATTTCTGCCCATGATCTCAACGATGATAACCTGACCCTTGTTGGTCTCAAGGCTCCAGCCATCGCGAATTATCTCCTTAACGGAAGTACCAATGTACTTAGCAGCGGAACCATAACCGGGTGTATGGTCTGTAAGAGCAAGGTCGTTATCAATAGTCTTGGGGCAGCCCACGAAACGTACATCAGAACCGGATACTATAGCGTAATCGGAAAGCTTTTTGATCGTATCCATGGAATCATTGCCACCAATGTAAATAAAGCAATCTATCTCAAGCTCTTCAAGGATCTGGAAGATCTTTTCATATACATCCTTATTCTCGTAGATATCAGGCAGCTTGTATCTGCATGATCCAAGGTATGCAGAAGGTGTGCGCTTTAAAAGCTCTGCATCCAGTCCGGTGCGGATATGCTCGGACAGGTCAATATAACGCCCCTCCAAAAGTCCCTGTACTCCATGGAGCATACCGTAAACTGTCTTGTAGCCTCTGTCCTTTGCTGTACGATAAACTCCGGCAAGAGAGGAATTGATCGCAGCTGTAGGTCCGCCTGACTGTCCTACGATTACATTTCTTTTTGTTTTTTTGCTCATTCTCTTAACTCCCAACCTTTCCTGCACTCTCCCGTGCAAATATTTTTTAGACATTATATGTGATTCACTCTCACATATAATACTCAATGATTACATACGTTGACAATTATAACACAAATCGGGAATTTGTGTCTTTTTTTTAGCATTTTTCATTCAGTTTCCAGCTTAAAGTCATCATTGTCATATTTCCAGACGTTTTTCCCGCCGTAATTATCAACACGAAGCGGCGTTCCATGCTCGTCCAGGGCGGCATCCAGCTTATCCAGGTTCTGCTTAACGGCCTCCACCGTCTTGTCCGCTTCTTCCTGATGACGGCTCACTTTCTTCTTTTCCATATTCTCTCCCGATCACACACCAAAACAGGATTACATCTCTTAAGCGATAGCCTCGTCAAGGGCCTTTGACAGCTGATCCGCACAGGATGTGCCTCGCCCCTTACAGTCATTCCCCCTCAGGATATCGGCTGCCCTTTTGGCATCCTCACCCTCCAAAAGTCTGCCGATAGCCTTAAGATTACCGTTACAGCCCCCTTTAAACTTAAGATTATGGATCCTTTTGTCCTCATCCAGATCATAGTCTATTGCCACCGAGCATACACCCTTCGGTGAATATGTATAATGCTTCATCTTATTCCCTCCATTTAAAGACATAGGATAATTATAACCCATCCGATGATTTTTTCCACAAAAAAGTGTATGTGGTCAGTTTTTTATTTGCATCCGTAATTAATAATCGTTACAATTACGGTGTATGACACTTACTTCTTTTTATTAGGTATTATTTTATGAAGGTTTCTGTTATAGGTCCTGCAATAATCGACGTTCTCGCCTCCGGTGTTGGCACGGACATTTTTGAAAAAAAATCACACCGAATGGACGATATCCGGCTATCCTTCGGGGGAAACGCACTTAATGAAGCCGTGGTTTTAAGCCGGCTTGGCGTAACTGTCGAGCTTATCACAAAGCTTGGCGATGATGAATCCGGCAAAAAAGTCTTCGAATTTATTAGGGATAACGGAATCTCAACAGATAAGGTCAAAATCGCACCGGGGCTTAAGACCGCCATAAATGTGGTTTTAGTCGATAAAAACGGGGAGCGCTTTTTCCTCACCGATCCCAACACTAATCTAAGAAAGATGGAATATAACGACATAGCCTGCCACACAGACGACATGGCTGATCTTGTCTGCTTTCCCTGTATGTTTACCTCCCCACTTTTAGGCATTGCCGATATGGTTTCTCTTTTTTCCGGGATAAAATCAAAGCCGGGCCGAACCCTCATTTTGGATATGACAAATGCCAAAAACAATGAGACCATTGACGATATGAAGGAAATATTTACCCTGGCCGACTACTACCTGCCCAACGAAGAGGAGTTGAAAAGCATATCCGGGGAACTTAGTACAGAAGATGCCGCAAGAAAGATCATCTCATGGGGCACAAAGGCTGTTATCGTAAAACGAGGCGGCAGGGATACCCTGCTTTTTACAGATAATGGGATTGACCCGCTTCCCGTTTATAAGACAAAAAAGGCCGTAGACACCACCGGTGCCGGCGACAGCTTTGGCGCAGGCTTTATATACGGTCTCTCTCATCAAATGAGCTTACGTGAATGTGTGATGTTTGGGAATGCGGTGGCATCGTGCACCATAGAAAAAAACGGTGCCACCGATGGGTTAGTCTCTGGCGAAAAGCCCCTAAGCAGATATAAAGAATTGCTGTCATACTAGTGTGGCGGCCCTTAATAACCGGACACACTAGGTTCCTTCTCCTCCGGTCCCCAGCTTTACCAGGCTACGGTATTCCTCTGCGGATATCGTCTCTCCGCCCATGCTCTCAAGGTGATCCGTATGAAACTGGCAATCTATCATCAAAAAATCATTTTTAGCAAGAAGCGTGGAAAAGAGTATCAGCGCAAGCTTTGAACCATTCTCTATCTCCGTGTACATGCTCTCACCAAAAAAGCATCTGCCTATCTGGACCCCGTAAAGCCCGCCGGCAAGCTCTCCGTCAATATAGGAGTCTACACTGGTGGCATATCCGGCATCAAAAAGGTCCTTATAAGCCTTTTCCATATCATCCGTGATCCAGGTGCCCTCTTTGAACTCTCTCTTGATCCTGCATCTGTGCATAGTATCTGAAAAATCCCTGTTTAGAGTTATCCTGACATCATGCTTTCTTAAAAACTTCCTGGAGGAATGCGATATATGTATCTTTTCGGGCCTTATTATATAGCGCTCCTTCGGACTCCACCACATTATAGGCTGGCTGTCATCATACCAGGGAAATATTCCATTGGTATATGCCAAAAGGAGTCTGTCGACGCAAAGATCACCCCCTACGGCCAAAAGGCCGTCAGGCTCCGCAAGATCCGGCAGCGGAAAATAGATTTTTCCCTCCTCCAGTCTATATACCGGCATAATAGCCTCCTAAATCAGTCAGGCACCGCTTTAAACTCGTCCTCTCCGGCAGAAAGCACTATCGTGCCTCCGTTTTTAAGCTTCCCAAACAGGATCTCATCCACGAAAAGCGGCTTGATGTCATTTCTGATCACGCGATCTACCTCTCTGGCGCCGAATTCCGTGCTGATACCTCTCTTTTTTATAAGCTCCCTGGCACTTTCCTCCACGGAAAGCTTTATCTTCTTTTTCTCCAGCATATCAGACAGCTCAGACAGCTTTTTGTCCACTATCCTGTATGCCATATCATCATTCATCCCGTTAAATACCACTATGCGATTAAGCCTGTTACGGAACTCGGGCATAAAGGTATGCTTTACCTCCTCCATGATGACACTGCCATCCCGGGAAGCCCCTTCAAAGCCGATATCTTTCTTGCCCAGGCGGCTGGCTCCCGCATTGGAGGTCATTATAACCACCACATTTGAAAAATCAGCTTTTCTCCCCTGATTGTCCGTAAGGGTTGCATAGTCCATAACGGATAATAGAACGTTGTAGATGTCGTTATGGGCTTTTTCGATCTCGTCTAAAAGCAGCACCGCCGAAGGGTTCTTTCTGATCTCCTCCGTAAGCATACCGCCTTCCTCATAACCCACATATCCTGCGGGAGAACCAATAAGCTTGGCTACGGCATGCCGCTCGGTGTACTCGCTCATATCAAATCTGATAAGCTTTACCCCCATCTCCTCCGCCAGGCTTTTTGCAATCTCCGTTTTACCCACTCCGGTAGGCCCGACAAACAAAAGGCTGGCTAAGGGCTTGTTCTCCTCCAAAAGCCCTGCCTTAGAGAACTTTATGGCATTGACCACCTGGGATACCGCCTCATCCTGACCGAATATCCTGGCCTTGATACGGCTCTCTAAGGTAGACAGTCCCTCTGCCTCATCCGTAGCTACCGTCTCCATGGGCACCCGGCATATCCCTGTCAAAACCTCGTTGACCACATCCTTGTCAACCGTCTGCTTTTCACCCTCCGGCTCGGGATTGAGCTTTCTGTATGAACCGGCCTCATCCATGATATCGATTGCCTTGTCCGGCAAAAACCTCTCATGGACATGCTTTTTGCTCATGGAAACAGTATATTCAAGGATACCCTTCTTATATGACACTCCATGGAAATCCTCATAGTTCTTTTTGAGACCCTTAAGTATCTCCACAGCCTCTTCTTCGGTAGGCTCTGCTATGTCCACGTTGATAAAGCGCCTTACCAGGCTCTTGTTCTTTTCAAAACGCTTTTTGTACTCATCATAGGTTGTGGCACCTATAAATCTGATATGTCCGTCAGCAAGGTAGGGCTTTAGGATGTTTGATGCGTCAAAGGAGCCCTCTCCCACGGCACCCGCCCCTGCAAGGGTATGTATCTCA
>CAMOFS010000002.1 GCA_946613735.1 uncultured Lachnospiraceae bacterium
TATCCTGTTTCATTTGACGGTCTATACAGAAATGAAGACGGACTGTTTCTTGAAAGGGAATTAAAGAGCAGAATATCAGATGCCATAAATGAATACGATGAAATAAAATCACTTTATGGCGTAAACTAAAAAACATCGTCCCCGTGCTCGTGGTCGATCTTCTTGTCCGTCTCAGGCTCTTTTCAGTCCAGAAAGGTTATCCCATCCCCATAATAATCATCCAGCCCTCTGAAATCATATCCCATGGCACCATACTTCTCTATAAAGGTCTTCGTGGCTTCGCAGGCATTGACCTTTGTCTCGGAATCGTGCATCAGAACCACAGGAGTACGGTCTGAAGCAATGGCCTGGTCTATGTACTCCGAGCCCTTTTCCACCATGGTAGCCGCACTTGGATAGTCAGGTGCCGCATCAGTGGTGGACACGTTCCAGTCCATGGGCGTATAACCTCGGGCTTTTAGTTCATCCATTATAACATACTGGGAAGCGTGATTGGTATATCCATTATTACTGCCTCCGGGAAATCGCCAAAATCTGGGCTTTTGCCCTGTTATCTCCTCGATTAGCGCCTCAGTCTTGTCAAAGTCCTCGATATAAGCCTCCGTGCTGGCATAGATCTTTCTGTAATCATGGGTGTAGGTGTGGATGGCTATGGTATGCCCCTCGTCATAGGCCCGCTTAACTATCTCAGGATGGCTCTCGGCAAAGGTACCTATGATAAAAAATGTCGCGTGGGCGTCATAGGACTTAAGCGTGTCCAAAAGCTGGGGTGTGATATTGCCCGAGGGTCCATCATCATAGGTCAAAAAAATGGTCTTTGAAATATCCGGTGCAGTCACCGTAACGTGTACATTTTCAGACCAGGACCGGTACTTGCCGTCACTTTCCAGTCTGACTGCCACGTAAGCCTCTCCGGGACGGACTCCCGTAAGCATCCCACCATCGGAGACCGTCACCACATCCTCGTCATAGGACTCGTAGGATAAGATGCCATAGCCTTCATAGTCAGCCATGATCTGCAGATCACTGTCCACTGAAAGCGATACACTTTCATTTACCCTAAGCATTGGTAAAAGAAGCTCTTTTGCCTCATCTTCTTCCTGCTCTATATTTTCATCCACCTGAGGAGGTGCCACTGCCTCCTCGATACTTTGCGTTTTACCAAAATATATCGCCAGTACCACTATGGCAAGCAGTACTGCCGATATGTCAAATATAATAAGTGCTTTTTTCATTTTTTTCATTATGCTATTTTTGTGCCCAAAAGAAATGACGAGCGTACATAGGTACAATTATCCAGCAGATTACGGGTATTCTCATCACCCGCTGCTTTATTATAAAGCCTGTTGGCCGTCTCCTGCCAATTCCCCTGCTCAACGAATTTTGAAGGTTCTTCGGGATGATCATCTTCATATGCCTTCTGTTTTAAAATGGCCTGCTGGATACCCACAAGCCTGTCGCAAAGTGCCGCCCTCTCTGTGCGGTTCAACAAGCCCGTCATCTCATAATTAATGATCTCCGGCGAAAGCTCAAGGATACGATCCGCCAGCTCCTTACTCATAGCAGGGATCAATAACCCTGTATTACTCTCCACCCGTTCCAACCGACCCCGGTTTCTTTCTTTGATATCCGCATACCTGATATCTCCGAAGGCAAAGTCCGAGTCTATGCCTTTGGCCTTGTTTATTACGTAGACCTCCCTGCCATTGAAGTCTCTTTTCTCCATGACCACCATACGGTTAGCTGCGTGCCTGTCCACCTGTCCGCAGATGTCGTCAAAGATCTGCATATCAAAATGATCCTTCACTGCTTCCGGCGCCATTACCAGCTCCTTGCCGCGGTACTCCCTGTCGATCCTGCCGTTGTACAGGCTAAAGGTTTCCGTACCCTTGGCTTCCTCCATAACGACCCCATAGGATTTTTCCCCATTTACCGAGACCGTAGCCATCTCACTTTTCGGTATTATGTCTGGGATCCCCAAAAGCTGTGCCATACGGGATGCAGCCACGTTGCGCTTGGTCAGCTCTTCCCCCGCACCTATCTTGCCCGTATTGGCTCCCACATCAGCCAGTACGGCCGCCTTTTTTAATTCGAAAAAAATATCTCCCAGCGCTTTTTGAGCCTTTTGGCGTTCAGCCTTATCCTCTATCGCTTCCACAAATGCAAGCACCGATCCTACACGGTCGAAACGCTTAAAGCCAATCTTTTTGCAAAAGTCCTTTAGCTCACCAAAACCATCCCCCTTGCGTGTCACATCAGAAAAGGCTTTTACCATACCCTTTTGCAAAACCACACTGTTATAGGTCTCTGCATACAACCCCCTTATGAGCATCATCTGGTAAGAGATATCCTTTGCCGGTTCGGTCGCATCATCGGGAGTCCTGTCAATTACCTCGTTAGCCTTTTCCTGAAGTATTTTAGAAAAATCGGCGGCTTTCTGATTCTCTTCCTTTTTGAAAAACAACTTCTTGCCATCCTTCTCTATCACTATGACATCAGAGGTATTACCTCCCGTTTTTTGTATGGTAACTCCATCCATATGGTCGGTAAACTCTAAGGTTCTCTTCCAGTTTAAAAACTCAGCCCATGACCTGAACCGGTCACGTTCATTCTCCGAAAGTAAAAGGAAAGCTTCTATCTTTTCATCAAGCTCTGTAATATCCGTGCTCACCCGGTCAGCGATCTGTTTCACCAGGTTGTATCTGACCTTGCCCTCAGCGGAATGCGGGTTCTTTTCCACAAGATAGTCCTCGCACTTTTCCAAAAGATGGCGCAGACGATCCGTAAGAGTCTTGCAGCCTGAGCGCATAAACTCCTCGTCATACTGATCAAAAGGCATATCTTCCAATATAGCAGACAGTCCTTCAAGTTCAGTCTCGATGGCCGCCATCTCCTTGGAGGCTTTACGGGTGCCAGTCTTTTTTTTGCCACCCACCTCATAGCTTCTGTCGCGGATCATCTCGCCTGTTTCTATGGCCTCATAGCGGCTCTGGTTAATAGCCATCTGCGAAAGATCCTGATCATCCTCTTTTAAGGCATTGGAAAAAACAGGCTGAGAGACGGTCTTATTCAATTCTTGTTGTAAGCTGTCTTCGTTTTCTTTCATGGCATTTCCCTTACTGATCCGTTACTGAAAACCGGTACTATATGTCAATTACGCTTTTTGTCATAATCTGCAAGCTTCCTGTTAAAAATCTCCTCAATGTCCGTATTTAGATTAAAGACTCCTTTTGGATCATATGTATTATCCCCATTGATGGTCGTCAATTGGATAAGCATTCTCTTCAATATATCAGAAAACAACTCGTCATCAGGGATAAGCTCTGCATCAAAACAATTCTTTTCTACCTTATCATGTTTGGTCTTGTCCAGACATCCAAGCTCCTTCACATTAAAGGCATGGAGATATTTTGTACTCGGCGTCTGTATGTAGCCCTGCATGTGCGGACTGATAAGCGCACATCCCGTGCTATACAAAACATTGGTATACTTGACCGCTTCGTCTGCATTTGCAAAATTGCGGGGCAGCATAAACTGCTTTTCGGGGTTTCTTTCAATCAGTCTTTTGATTACCTCTCCTGCATTATTAACATTGGCAACTATATTTCCTATACGATTTTTCTTGTGCATGTTATCCAGGATAGAGCCACCCTCCTTCAGCTGGAAATCATTTAACGGCAGGCTAAAGGCCTCATCTAAAAGTTCAGTATAAAACTGCATCTGCTCCTCCTGGGATCCCCTGAAAAGCTTGATAAGCCTCTCGACTTCAGCAGAAGATTTATCAAATATCATTGATGTGATCATTCTGGGAGCATCAAATACCACTCGTTTTGATCTTTCCTCCACACTCTCATCTTTATACTTTTCTTCTATTTCCTTTTCCACCAGGGATGATTTGACCGAAGATAACTTGGCGCAAGCTTCACGCTTAGAGCCCAAAAACAGATAATCCTGTATAAAAGCGTTTTTGTTATACTCTTCCTTCCTTTTTTTAAGCTCAGCAGATGATATCTTCTGTTCATTATCCTCACCTAAAACGTATGGATATACCCTCTGAATGCTCTGTGCTTTGTCGGCATCCTCAGAAGTTACCTCCTTCATCCATTCTGCCAACAGCTTTGAAGGATCCCCTGCATGAACATTATGAGCCGGTATCCCACGATACTTGTTCTTGATCTTGTTGGAATACCCTACGACCTTTTCCCACTGCTCATTTGTGTATGCCGCGCTTTGTGGATTTTCTACCAGTTCCCTTGTCACCATATCAGTAACGATCCTGTAGTCTGAGATCGTATTACACTTTGCCCTGATCTCCATAAGCTTTTTGTCATTTACCGCTTTGTCTTTATAGCCATGATCCAAAGCCCTTGCAATCTCAAACCACAGTCTGTCCACTTTTTCAAAGATTTCATAGTTGTAATCCATATTTGTGATCATGCTCATGAAAGTAGAACATTTCAGGTCGGTCACCTTTATCTTGTCAAGCTCATCAAAATACCCCTTTACCTTGGCCTCGTCATAGCCCTTATCTTCATATCCGGGCTGTTCATACCATTCGCCCTTATATGCCTGTACATGGTCTAAGGCAGACTGCGCCAACAGTTGGTTTGCGTCCTTATTCTTTCTTAACACTTCACTCCCATAAGTACCGGCATCAATTGCTGTATAGTTTTCACGCAAAAGCTCATCATCATGATGGAGATCTATGGTATTCTCAATCTCCCTCATAAAGCGATTGCCCTTACTCTCATCTGCAAATGACGGTATCCTGCCCTTCTTTAACAGATCCTTAGCTCCGTTTTTCGCCATCATATCCTCACCCACCACATAAGCCTTCAAAAGCTTCCTGGCAAGCTCCTGCTTTTCGGGATCATCCGTGGCGGTAAAATCAAGTGACAGCTCTTCGTTATAGCTTTTCATGTACAATGGGTCATTGATGATCTGCTTTTTGAGAGAGTAGTAGTTTGCTATGGCTCTCATCCCATCCAGCTTTTCAGTGATCTCTTTTTTTGTTTTTTCATCCAGTCCGTCAAAATACCCGTTTGCTTCTGCAAGTCTGTCAAAAGCTACGACGCGGTTTGTCAGCTTTTCCAGCCTGATGGCATTATCGGCGATAACCTTGTCGTTATCCAGGCGCAGGGTGGAGACATCATCGGAAAGAATGCGCGACAGCATAATATCCATGGATTTGCGGACATCGTCCTTATCCCGTTCTTTTCCGTTCCCGATATACAGCTTTATAAGCTCGGAATTTGACTTCAAATCTTCCGTATCCATAAAGGACGCCAGATCCGTAATCTCCTCTTTGTAAGCCAGACGATGATCTGCGAATTCCTGGGGAAGTACATTGTTAAGCAGAGCAAAATTGGAAGTTGCCACATCCTTTGCCTTTGTATTTATCATTTCAGCATTCTGCTTTTTCTTATACAGGCGTGATCTTTTATTGTTAAGCTTTTTTGCCCTCTCCCTGTCGGAAACCCTGGATGAAAACTTTGCAGAATATCCCTCAAAAAGAGCTGTCCTCTCAGGTGCATGTAAAAGCTGGCTGTCATTATCTCTAAGGATCGTCTTTAAGGCCTCCATACGATCCTGCATTTTCTTTTTCACATCAAGCTTTAGCTTTTCATCCATATAATCCTCTATGTTTTGGGATACGCCGGATTTTTGACCCTGAACATCTGCCTGAGCGTTATTGACCTGAAGCTCCTCGGCAAACACTGAATCATACTTATTATCGATCTCGTTAAGCTGCTCGGGAGCTATATAGTCTACATTCTGTGACTTGATCTCGTATGACTTCAGCTCATTTATTTCATATCCTTCTTTCATGGTAATCCCTCCGTTAGTATCCCGCTTTTACTGAGGATGTTTTCTCTTATGCTGTGCATTATATACAGTGTGACATTACACAACCATTACTTATGTCATTCTGAGCGAAGCGAAGAATCTCTTTCACAAAACAAAAGATCCTTCGCTACGCTCAGGATGACAGGAAGTGCCTAAATATCACATGCGACAAAGACACGCTCAAATCATCACGTACGATAAAAATGCACTTCCGCGGAGGCGCTGCATACTTCCGGTGTATTGTCATCGGCATTTTTAAGTATACAAAAATCCGTAAAGTCATTCTTTTTTAGCCATTCCTCAAACACCACGCGATACTTATCATCCAGGCAGTACATAGTCTTTAATATGATGTCGTCTCCGTACTGGGCCTCATCCCAGTCAAAAAGGCTCCGGGCCACCTCCAGCATCTTGTCCAAAAGCTGTGATGCCACACCGATATTTCTATACTCCTGGTCTGTCCATATGCTTAAGAGGTTAATGTCTCCGTTGCCCTCCAGATCAGCCACCAGCGCAGCCACCGGCTTTTCATCCATACAGGTGGAAATGCAAATATACTCGGACTCCTCATCCTTTTGCTCATTCAATTCCTCATATACCATAGGGAGGATGAGATCCTTATAGTTATCAAGCTCTTCTTTTATGATCTCCTTATATGTGATCTTCACCTTAATTCTCACCTCCCCCATTTAAAAGCTTATCGATCTCAGTGATCAGCCAGCTTTTTAGCTTGGATTCTCCATTCAATAATTCCGAAAGGCTATTGAAACCCGAAGTACCTGTGACCCCAAACATATCGCCATAAGCGCTTTGTATGCATGCATATCCGATTATGTCCATAAAGCTCACCGCCAAAGCTTCGGTAGTATCCTTTTTCCCCTTTATATAAGCCTTTAATATCCTATCCGCCATATCGCACTTTAGTTCAAGCTGCTTTCTGGTATAATCATCTATTGTCTGCTTTAGCTTCTCATTATCCTTTATATCAGCAAGTTTCAGCTGCTGAAAGCCTCCGAAGACGTGCTCTAATATCACTCCCTGGTATGTGGTGGAGGCACCATAGGCCGTAACCAGATCACCATATACCCGTTCCCCCTCATTGGCAGAGCTTTCCATAGCGGGAAGCTCAGAAAATGCGTAGCTTATGTCCTTGTCACTGTAGTTATCCTTTTCCAAAAGATAACGGTTTGCATTGGCAAAATCACCCGCAAGGGAAATCGTCATTGAAAGACGAGCCCACTCTTTCCTTTCCTTATCCGTAAGTGTATCTAATCTATCATCAAGCTCCTGGTATCTTTGGTTCTCCTTTATTGCCTGCTCAGGAGTCTTGCCTATCAAAAGAAGGCCCTCATATATACCCGGTGATATCCTTGTCCTAACCTTATTACCTTCTTTATCCTTAAAGGCAACACTGCATTTCTTTTTAGCAAAATCCGCCCGAAGTCTCCCCGCATCTCCGACGGCATCTTTTCCAATTAGCTTCTGATACAACGTATCTGCCATTGAAAGCCCCGATTCGTAGAGGCTTAAGAGATTCATCACATCCATATTAAGTGATGCATCGCTTCCGAGCACTTCAGCGTAATAGGAATTAAGCTTCTTCATGGTCGTGCGTAGATTCTTATATATGCCCCTGATAAACGTTGTCGATGATTTTTCGGTAACCTTTGAGAGTCCGCCATCTCCTGTCATCAAAAGAGCCATGCTCAGATCCACATCCCTTTCGGTTCTGATCCCGGAAGGCAGCCGCTTTTCAATCTTATTCCAAAGCTCCTTACCGGCATCACTAATGGCTTCGCCTATCTTAATATTATCGATGCCTTCGTGCTCTTTATACCTTGCAGTAAGCTCCCCTGATTTCGCATTTCTTATAGTCTCTCCAACCGCCCCCGGATCGTAGCCCTTTTTTATGGCATCCGCCGTGCCGGCTGTCTTGTAATATCGCTTCAGATCCTCCTTGGTAAACATCTTCTGTCCAAAGTTTTGGTATGACAGATCCATTTTATTCATACGCTTTGAGATGGCATTGGCTCCCATATAGTATCCGGCCTTGGACATAGCGATGCCCGATTCCACCGCTACTCCGGAAGCACCATCAATCTTCATCTCTGTCTCCTTGAAATCCTGTGCTATGGGCAGGTCAATGAGCTTGGACATCTCGACCAAAAAGGTGGAGCAGTTCCTTTTATACATTCCGTAGCCCTTATCCGCATATTTTTCTGCGGCACGCAGGATCTTATTGATGTCCCCGGGCTTCACCTGATAACGACGGGCTACATCATAATCATTATAATAATCCGACCTGATCTGTCCCGCTATCATGGCTCCACCGGCCGTCGCCAGTGCAGTCTCGGATCTTAAGCCTCCTCCCTGGAAAAAGCCTATCCTAAGCTGATAGCGCTCCTTGCGCTTAGTCATCTTATTATAGCGGCTGTAGGAAAGACCGATAAAAGAGTGAGAGGGGCCCACTGACTGTGCAGCAGCATCTCCTCTTTTCGACTGATTGGACATAATGGTAACCTCCGGCGGATCCTCCGGATCTCCGGCAGACAGCTTTTCAAAGACCAGCGGCCCGCGGCGTACGTCAGAATAAACTTCTGTGTCTTCGCCGTATTCGTTCTTGGCTACCACTTCATCCTCAAAGACCTCGCCCTTCCTGCCGGGCACCATTTTATGATCCCTGACTTTCTGGGCTTTTTTCTTTTCTTTCTCCTCATATAATAGCTTTTTTGCCCCCTGATAGGAGTTGAGGACAAGAGATGCCAGATTTCCAACGGTGGCACCAACCATAAACCGATAGCCAACCATGAGACGGTTTTTGACCCTCGACCAGGTTCCGAGCCTGTCTTTTGGACGCTTGACGGGAACAAATGCCTTTCCCTGCACCACGTTCATGGTGTTTTGTATTTTTTCCCTTTCCGTTTTTGGATCATCATATTCCATGTAACGGGCTTTTGGCTTCAACTTGAGCATATAGCTTAAGTTCTTCTTTGCCTGGGCATACTCTATTTTATAGACATCTTCGTTAAAAGACTTTACCGCCTCTTCATCAAGTTCCTTATAGCTTGTGTCCATTATCTTGGCAGTAATATCTCCGATCTCATCCACATGTGCCTGGTCCGCTTTCGACATAGCGTTTTTTCTCTCTATGCCACGATCGTGCAGATACATTGCCGGCTCTTCTTCTTCATTTTTAAAGAGAGATCTGTCCTTTTCTACACCAAAGCCCAGTAAGTTATTCATCCTGTTTATCATCCTAAGCGTTTTAAATGCCGGCTCGGAAGTTACCATAAGCCGCGCAAATGATTTCCTTGCCTTAGGATCATTAGGATCGGCTTTCGGATCCTTTAAGAACCCCTTTGGTACCGGTGCCTCTATAAGCTCATTGTATCTCTTAACAAGCGCTTCCATCGCCTTAAAACGTTCTGTGATCAGCTCATCTACCATGCCCTTATCAAAGTGCTTCTCCAGCCATTTTGGAATAGCCACCTCGGGCAGCATCTTATATTTGTAAGGATGATTTTCGTTCATTACAAACATGGACTCAAAAAGGTTCATGACATTTTTGAATTTCGGTCGCTCGCCCAGGGCAACCTCCATCTTCTTCTCAGCAGACATGCACTCATCTGCCATAACGGTCGTCTGCCCGAAGGCTTCCTTCCATGTGGCGGATCCGTCTCCTTTCTCACGCATGGAATCCGCTGCTTTGACGATGTATTCCCTCTCCAAAACGCTTCTTTCCTTAAGCTCTTTTATCTCGCGAAGCCTTCTCTTTCCTTCGGCAGACTTAGGCTTATGGGACCGTATATAATCATCACAGCGACCTATAAGGTTTTCGTAAGCCCTGTCTATCGTCTCCTTCTTTTGTTCAAAGGCATCCTTATCCTCTTCTATATTCTCTTCTAAAAGCCCGGCGAGTTTTCTGAACTCATCCTTAACGTTTTTCATATCTTTGCCATCATCATTACCATTGGCATGCTTTAATGACAAAAGCTCCAGCTTTCTCTCGTCCAGCTTCTCCGGAAGTTCTCCCTCAGCCTCTTCATTTTGATTCAGATATTTTCCCTCCAGCACATCCATGGGTACCCTCATTTCCTGAGGCAGTCCACCGATGCCGGCAGAGTATTCCTCCATAATGGACCTAAAGCGGTTAAGCTCTGCCGTGAGATTTTTCATAAGCTCTGCTGTCTTGGCCTTTCTGTTCTTCCCATCGGGAAACACAGGGTGCTTGGAGCTTACGTAGGTTCCCATGAGGCCGATGAGTCCCTCATACTTTTGGTATACTGCCTCCGGGCCTTCCTTCATGGGGATCCGAAGGATAGCATCCAGATCCACAAGTCCCTTTTTAATATCTTTCATAAGACCACCGTCTTCGGAGTCCTTTTTATCCGTATATAAAAGAATGGCATTATTCCTGGCCAGTCTCGTCAGATCCTGTGCCCTCAGCCGCTCACGCATATCTGCACTGATCTCTGATAAAAGACCCTTATCCTCCAGCCGGACCATGATCCTTTCATTCTCGTTCTTTAAAGCATCCGCATCATAGTTTTCCTCACCGATACGTCTTTCTTCCATCTGGTCTTCATGGATCAGTTCGGTAGTGGCTTCAAGGGATGTCTCCACCCGAAAGGTATACTCATTCTTTTCATTTTTCTTCTCTAAAAACTCTTCCCTAGGCATATTCGGCCCCCCTATAAAACATTCGGTACCCACATATCAGTCCTTTTGGGACTCTTCGAAAGCTCTTACGCTTGCCTCAAGTATCGTGCCCATTTTTATGTTGCCCAAAACTACAGATACTGCTTCGTCCATCCCGGGCTGTCTTATCATAACGGATACATGCATGTTATGTCTGTACTTATTCTTTGCCGCTGTTACGGCTTTTGCTATCAGAGAATCACTGATATCCTTTGTTCTGGCATAATGATAAAGTGGATAGATGGTGTCATCGACCACACACAGAAGCAACCCTCCCTCCAGCGAGTCTTCGTTTTTGCACACCACACTTATGTCATTATCCAGCCCCGGTAAGAGTATCCCGGGACTGAATGTATAGGTAGCATTCTCTATCCCGGAAAGTCTTTCGATACATTTCCTTCTCTTTTCAGATGTCATATCATTCAGGATCTGACACTCCTTTGTGCCGGCAAAGGTCTTGATATCAGAGAGTAAAAGATCCACATCCGCACCGGCTTCATACTTTTTATTAAACAGTCTTTTTTCAAAGTACCCTTTCGAGTATTTCAGAGCTGCTTCCTTCTCGTATTCCGGCAAAAATACAGCCTGCACATATTTAAGTCCCAGATACGATGCCGCTTCAAAGGCCCTGTATAAAAGTCCTTCACCTATACTGCACGACACATGATCCAAAGATACAGCCAGCCATTCGATGATAAAAACCTCATCTGAAACGGATGCCACTAAGATCCCAACCGGTATCAGTTCATCTTCTTTCTCCTCAACAGCCCCCATTGCTATACCGAAGGGAAGAGACAGGATACGGAGCTTCTCGTACGGGTCAAGGAAGTCAAAGAATATACTGTCCTTTTTCGTAACTCTCACATATTTTATGCTCATGTGTTTTATTCCCTCTTTTTCCATTCCCTCCAATGGTTGTGTAGATCATATCGTATATAGCATTACTCAAACATTACCCAAATATGGAAAATGGAGCTTATTCTTCTCTGCTCCCTACATAGACAGGTATCCCAAAAGACGTGGGGAAAAGCTTTTCTCCCAATGCTAAAGATGCGTAGTTGTGACGGTCTATCATCACCTCCGTCTCAGGAGGATATATCTCGCTGGCACTCCTGTAGGCCTTGGCGATAAGCATGGGCAGAGTCTTCACATAATCCCGGCCGATAGCTGCCATCATCTCCACCAAAAGCCTGTCCGAGGATGTCTTGTGGCATAAAAACAGGCCGTTGATGATACCATCCTGCTCGCAGTAAGAGGACACATCATTTTCAAAATACATTCTGGGAAGATACTCGATATCCTCACACAGTCCGTAAAATCCCCTTGCCACCATCCTCCTTATTGCTATATTAAAGCCTCGCTGGGTAACAGAACGCAGCGGCATTATATCATCGGAAGGCCTGAGCCTTTTTAAAAATGGTATCTCGGCTATCTCCGACATCCGGGCAATTATGATGTCACCCTCCATGAGCTTTACCGAAAAACCCTTTGACTTTAAAAACCCCTTGAGTGGCTTTGCATTTCTGGCAGGCAGAGTAAAGGCGGAACGTGTCACACCTTCGCTTTTTAGCAGCTCATCGTATTCCTTAAAAAGCTCATCGCCCACTTCCTCATTCGGTATCACCATCCAGAGGATGTCGCTCTCACTTGTAGCTCCTTCCTCTCTCATATTCTTGAGGAGCCAGATCATGCCAGCCACAGGCTCATTATCCTCTGTCATGACAAGGCCACGGTAATAGGTCCTGCCTACATGCTCAGCCGCATCTGCCGGTATAAAATCCTGGTATTCTGAAATATTTTCATCCGTTAGCCTTACTACATCCATAAAAACCTCCTAATAGTACAACGCAAAACTGTCCCGAAGCTCCGGATCTTCCCTGGATAAAAACTCCAGTCTGGCATTGGTGACCTCTGCCCATCCATATTGCTTCATATATTCTCCCCTGTAGGAGTCAAGCTTGGTCATGTCTCCATTTAAAAGCCTGTAATAGTCACAGTCCAAAAGATCCCTCTGTATGGCTATCTCCCTCTTGTCGCGGATCAGCACATCCTCCATGCCGATACCCTTTAATACGTTTCGCAGGTCATTGATAAGCACCCTGATACGGTTCTTCTCGGCCTTTTCATCCACCTCGTCCTCCCAGAGCGCCAGAGCTATCTCCCCGGAGCTGCATGCAGCTCCCTCCCGGTCTATAAGATATGCTAAAAGCTCCTTGTTCTGCTTCCTGGCAAAGATCAGGGGCTGTCCCTGCCACATCACATCAAAGTAACCAAAACAGCGGACCTCAAGCTTTTGGTCCGCACGCAGGTCTTCTTTTATGGAGGCCACGGCATCTTCAGGGCGCAAAAAGGTTCTTACCTCAGCATCCGGAACACTTTTTTTGATCCCGGAACCGACGTCCCTTAACGCCCTTTCTTCATCATCAATAACAAGTATTAGCATCCATTTCTCCTTAAGTGATGACTCTTTGCACTTACACTTCTATAGGCAGGATGATAGTAGCCTTGGTCCCCTTACCTTTTTCCGATTCGATCCTAAGCTCTCCCCCACACACACTCTTAAGCCTCTCACTGACATTTTTGATGGCAGAGTGTGAATCCGCATCATCCGGGAGAGTACTAACGTCAAAGCCCACTCCGTCATCCTCTACGGTAACTTCAAAATGGTCCTTGTACCTTTTGGATCTGATGGATACTATCCCCATACCCCTGTTGCTCTCACGTATGCCATGTATCACCGCATTCTCCACAAGGGGCTGCAGGGTTAGAGTCGGAATGTAAAAGTCTATATTATCCAGATGGTAAACCACCTTCAGATCACCCCCAAAGCGAAGCTTCTGAAGGGACAGGTATTCCTCTGTCTGCTTCATCTCGTCAGCGAAGGGTATGGGCGTGTCTATGGTCAGAACGTCCATATGTCTTTCCAGATAGTTCGTAAACTCCGAAATGGCGTCTCCTGCCTTTTGGGGATCCTCAGCATTGAGCTGCCTGATCGTCTTTAGGGAATTGACAAGAAATCCCGGCTGCATCTGGGCTAAAAGGATGTTGACCTTTAGGTGTTCGTTTTCTTTTTCCTTTCTGTAATACTCATCGCGCTGTCCCACGGATATGTACAGGTACATGATAAATGCCCCTATAGATGTACCCAGCACTATGAACTGTATGCCAAACAGAACCGTCTGCATAATTATCCCAAGCAAAGGGACAGCCAGATAAACTATAAAAGCCATTCTCTGCTTTGCGTTGAGGCGGTTGTGGTTCTGATGCAGCGCGATAAGATTTACGATCATGATGATCACCGGTGCCACCATGATAATGGGGAAGATGGGGCCTCTGTGATATCCGTTTTGGTCGTCAACATAATAGACCACTTTTGAAAACTGGGCGTAGATAAGTATGATGGTATAGACACACCAAAGCATATATGCCACGAGAAACACTCTCTGCTTCCACCATGTGGTGTGTCCGCTCTGATAAAGAAGAAAACCGGTAATGAGCACCGTAAGGACCGATGAGATAAAGGCCTGTCCGAAAAAGACTACACGTGACAGCATAGCCCATCCGGAACCTGTATTGTACCAGGTCAGCGCCCTGGCCAGGATGAAAATATCATAGACACTTAAGATACCAAAAAAGGCGAGGAAAAAGCCACGGGTACCTTTTTCCAGAAAGCGCCCGAAAATCGCCTGCATCAGACCGGTAATGGATATCACCAGTCCTGCAACAGCCACCATAAGATTTGCATTTCTAAGCCCTTCTGACATAGTACCCCCTGTCTATCATATGGTTTCAAAAATGGATGTATCCATTTTGATATTTTCATCTCCGGCAGCTGAAAGCATGCGGTCCACGTCATCCTCATCCATGTCGGAAATGGGCTTGGTCAGCATCCCGTTGACCAAAAACATGCCCCCTTGCTTAGTGGCAAGTCCGTCAATAAAACCACTTACTTCTTTATTGCAAACCGGAATGATGAGCTTTGAATCGTCATCACACTCCTTTGCTGCCGTCATGACAAAATGGCTTATCATAGAAATCAAAGCATCCGGATCATCACTATTAATGAATTCGACAGTCACCCTGCCGCTTGGCAGGCGATGCGCCAAAAGCATACCCCCGGGTGCATTAGCATCACCCACAAAGCAGGAAAGCTTTTTGTCGGTGTACTCTCTCCACAGCCTCTCGTCTGTCAAAAAGCCGGTGTATCCCATCTTATTAAGATAATCTCCGATAACGGAAGTGTCCAGGTCAGAAAGCGCTCTTACGCCTTCTGCACGGCTCATAAGTCCGCCGGGATCCCGGATGTCACCAATCCTTATATCTGCTTCACAGCTGATGGAAGTTCCAAATTCGAAACGCCAGAAATTGAAAAAATATCCCAGGATCATAAGCCAGTCTTTTCCCAGGGACATGTCCACGGTCATATCATCTATCGCATCCGAATCGATATAAGTCTTAACCGCCTCGGCCACAAGCGAATGCGCCACGCCCCTGCCTCTGAAGGCTTCATCCACATAGAGCCACTTTATCCTCATGGTAAGCTTCCCGCCGGAAGTAACAATGTCATATACCAGCGCTCCTGCTGCCACGGCAGCATCTTCGCCGCTTCTTATGGCTCCTATGGCATAACTCTTTTTTGCGACGATCTCATCACAAAGATCACTGATGATAACCGTGCCGAAGCGCTCCACATTACCTGCATCCACGCGGATAGTGTATGGGCCTATATTCTTTTCGAATTCCTCTCTTGTAGCTTTTGCCTCTGAAAGCCTGTTTTTGCCAAAGGTTGACAGGGGATGGAACCGCCTGGCCATGTTGAACAAAAGCTGCAGCTTCATGGAATATGCCACCTCAAAGGAGGCTCTGTTAATGTCATTGGGATCATAGCCGCTCATAAGCTTTTCTATATGGTCATTGGTAAATCCCAAAAGAACCTTATCAGCCTTTTCGGCCTCGATGAGACTTGTCATGGAAAGCTCTCCCATAAGTCTCTCCCGCTGGCGTTTTTCCACGTTTGCCACATCATCAGGCGAGGGTGGTTTTATAAATCCTGTCAATATGCTTTCGTTACCAGCCATTCCTATCTCCTAAATCTACGCCCCGGCTTTGTCATTTGTTCCCTCACTTATCACAGAATAAGCGGATGGATCACTCCATCTGTGCCAGGATCTGCAATGCCTTCTTTTGATCCAAAAGGGAGACCGCAGACTTCAATTCCTCGAAATGCTCTGACACATAGTCCGGCAGCTTATAGTACGCCATCTTGCTGATGGTCTTATCTGCCACCTCAACGTCCATCTCCTCCATTGCGGTCTTGAGCATGGACAAAAGCATATCGAGTATCACCTCGTTTAGCTCTTCCTTTTCATCCTCTTTTGGTTCACCCGCATGGAGGTACTCAGCCAGCCTGTCCTTATAATCCTTCCACTCTCTTATGAAAACATCATGGATCTTCTCTATAGTCTCAATGTCCTTTTTTGATGCTGCCTTTTCCAGTACCGCGGACATACCGGTAAGAACACATATACCAAGGGATGCGGCAACATTTTTGGTACCATGTACCAGTATCCTGTAATCATCCAGCTTGTCAGGAAGGTTGTCCCTATAGAACTGCAGCTCAGCGGTCTGAGCATCCACTGTATTGACAAAATCACCCAGGATCTGATCTATCGTCTTTTTATCCGTAAGACGCATCATTGCAACGTCCCAGTCAATGCCAAAGATGGCGGGAAAATCATTTTCTGTATACTCTGGAGCCTCTTTGTCGGACTCCTCTGTGTCAAAAACGACGCATCCTTCCGGAAGCATCTCTTTAAGAAGCCTGTTGAGCTTGCTCATCTCTATAGGCTTTTCTATATATCCATCAAAGCCCTCATTAAGGTACATCTGCTCCGACCCCTCGTCTTCATTACCCGTAAGGGCGACAATGGGAGTATCAGCATTGGGGCCGTTCTTATCATCCTTTATCAGCTTCATGGCCGTGATGCCGTCCATCCCGGGCATAAAATGATCCATGAAAATGATATCAAAATGCGCGAATGATGCCAGATCCACAGCCTGCTGTCCGCCTGAAGCCTGGGTAATGTCAATCGACATCTTTCTTAATAGCCTTACAAAAATCTTTCTGCCTGTGTCGTTATCGTCTACGATCAGGATATGTGCGTTCATTAGCCATAACTCCTTGCTGCGGTGTCAGATCATCATGCTTATAAGTGAGAGCAGCTTGTCCTTGTCGGCGGGCTTGAGCAGATACCCTGCAGGCTTAAGCTTCAATACATTCTCCAAATGCTTTTTATCATTAACTCCTGTAAGGAAGATCACCGGCATGTCCTTAAGGTCCTCGTCTGACCTGATCATCTCCAGAGTCTTCTTACCGTCACATACAGGCATCTCATAATCCAAAAGTATCAGGTCGGGCCTGTGCTTTCCAATGGATGTCATGGCCTGAAGCCCGGAGGTGGCCACGCTCACATTGTAGTCATCACTAAGCATACTGTTGAGCTCACGGAGCATAACAGGGCTGTCATCCACCACCAGTACACTCTTTGACTTTTGGGGATCCGTCACGGAAAAACCGTCGCCCTCTTCTGTGAGCTTGAGCCCAAGTCTCTTACAGACAGCCTCCAATATATCTCTGTTATTAACAGGAGCCTTAAGGTTCTTGAACTGATCACCCTCATAAAACTCCATGAAGTCGTCCGGCTCCTGATCATCACCTATGGTAATCACAGGGATCAAAGGATACTCCGTGGACAGCAGTGTAAAAACGCCCCTGTCATAATCCCGTGCCCCGGTGAGGCTGATGATGACAAGATCCGGTTCAAAGACCTTCATCATACCCTCCACGATGTCAAAAGCCAGCTCACACAACTGGGTACTGAAGCATGCAGCCAGCTTCCTTTCTATCTCCTCGACGCCATTGTTAAGCTCACCAAAAAGAAGTATTCTTTTCATCCCCTATGCCTTTCTCATAAATGTCATTTTGCCTCTGATCATACGTATAAATATAATTAAATCATTTTCACCTTATCAAAGTCAAGCAATTAAGGTTATTATACCAAAAAAAGCCTCCCGAGGAAACCCTCGGAAGGCTTGAATAGCTTAATCAG
>CAMOFS010000003.1 GCA_946613735.1 uncultured Lachnospiraceae bacterium
GCTTGCACCCGTCATAACCCCTCGCGCCCGTGAGGGTGATACCTCCACCTGCCACATTTGAGGCCGCCACCATAAAAGAGTTTTGGCGCGTGACGGCCTCTAATCATCCGCTGGTTTTAACGACTTTTCCTTGTCGTTATCGTTTTTATGCGCGGGCTCTTATTATAATTACGTCTACCCAGTATGGCTCGTATTCATTCATAACCTCTTCGATGGCTTTATCAAACTCCTCGTCGGTATCGTCGTCGTGAGACTCGTCACATTCAAGCATATACTGGACAGCTTCTCTAAAATCATCCCTATCCGCATATACCCTTTCGTCGTTTACTTCTTGGTCACAATCGAGCATTTTCCCAATTTCAAAACTAAGATCAGGAGCATACCACCAAGCGTACATGTCGTCAAAGACAACTTCGGCGTTTACCATAACGACTATTGGATAGTCAGGATGTTCGCATATAAGTTTTCTCAACTCTTCCGTTTGTTTTATAAACATTCCAAGCGGTCTATAACCTTTCATTTTCCTCCTTCCTCCGGGACAGCTTTAACGTGGTATATAAATGCTGCTGCCCCGGCCATGGCTTTTATAAATCATATTTTATCGACATGATCACGCAAAATGCGGCTGCCGCTATGATTATCAAATCAGTTGCTATCCTCTTCCAGTTCATAGGCACCTCCCTAAATCAAGGGCGTTGCCTGGATCCTCTCAAGTATCTCGTCGGCCTCCTGGTATCTCAGCCCCATAACCATTACGTCGTTTCGGTTTATGATAATATCATCTACGCACTCCCACGCTACGTCCGGCAGCTCCTCCTGGTCGTCGGCACACGCGATATTAAACACAAGATATTCCTTTGCCGGCACGGTGATTATGCTTGTGCCGCCCTGGTATACGATATCGCCCTGGTATAAAAAGGCCGTCTCCAAATACTTTTTGTTGTAGCTGGTATCCTTTTCAATGAGCTTCCTGTCATATGATCCGCCTATGTTCTGCTGGTATTCATCCTCGCATACCGTGGCTGCCATATCCTCTCTGGGGAACTCTCCAAGGTACTTAACGACTGCTGCCTTAAAATCATTTGTCACTCGTTCGACGTCAGCCTCAAGGTAAAGGTTGCCGGTGGCTACAATGATCCTGCTGTCGTGACGCTCAAAGTGTATACCCGCTCCCTTGTATGCTTTTTTCAACACGCCTTCCAGTTTTTGTGCTTTTATAAACATTTTCTTTCCTCCTCTCTCCACCATGGATGAATAAGCACATACATCCCGGCTTCTATGTTCACTTTCAGAAAGTCCAGTATCTTGTCTGTGTCCTCGTAGTTGAAATGGTAAGACACGGACTCATAGCAACTGTCTGAGGGGTCGTAATTTGATACATCCACTCTCACCCTGTCTTTTGTGTCCCTCATTTTTCCTCCTTGAAAGATCTCTCCCATGTGTCTACTGTCTGTTCCGTGATCTCCTGGTACAACATGCTCGTTCCCTCTATCAGCTCTACGGCATCCGGTGAGAATGTAAATGGCACGTACTTAAGGATCCGCGATATAATGTGCATTTTAGGCTCTCTCCTCGGTGCCATATTCCAGTCGTATGGTCTTTCCATCTGCTCTGCTGCCCTAAGGATCATCTTTGCCCCTACTCGCATTTTGTCGTAGTATTTGTCTATTTCGTTCAGCTCTATGTCTGTCTCCCACTCTTCCGCATCAGCTTTTAAGACGGCCTCTATAACGTCGTCCTTGTCTATTTCATAATTCGAGTAGCTATCCATCATGTACTCCATAGACATATACAGCCCGGCCACTTCCGCTATGATCTCGGCATCCCATACTCCTGCTTCATCCTCGGTCAGAAAATCAATCAGCTTGTCATGGAGTCTCTTTTTATCGGCATCCATGATCTCGTCTGCTATCTCTTTTCTTTTGCGGTTAGCTGTTTGGATCTTATTTTTAAGTTTCTGCTCCTCGGATAACTCCTCTTCCTCTTCCTCGTCATCCTTTTTAACCTGGATATAGACGTTGGCGCTATACTTGGATAATTGATACGGCACGTTTTCTTCATCTCCGATAAGCTCCCTTACCTCGTCAAGCCATTTCTTTTTCTCTAAGTCAAACCAGTGTACGTCGGCTCCCCACGTTCTCATGTCCTTATCTTCTATCAAGCCCATCTCATTCAGTGTCTTTCTTGCGGCAGCCACTATAGATTTTCTTTTTTCTTCGGACTTGATACGGTCTACTGCTGCCTGGATGGCGCTTGATGATTCGCCCGACCTTAATGCCTCGTCTCTTCTCTCTTCCGGGATGCTTTCAAGCTTTGCAAAGTCGGTTAGTGTGATCTGGTGCTGCCGCTCCTCAAAAAGATCACTGTCCAGCTTTAAGAGATTTACCCTGTGCCTTATCGTACTCTCTGAAAACCCTGTCTTTTTGGTGATGGTCTGGTAGCTTTCTCCCAGGTCTAAAAGCATCTGCATGCCTTCGGCCTGCTCTCTAAGTGTGAGGTCGTTGCGCTGTATGTTTTCCTCAAGCATGATGGCCACCTGCTCCGCGTGGGACAATCCACGTACAATGCGGCACGGGAATACCGTAAGGCCTGCTGCCTTGCCTGCCGCAAAGCGCCTGTGCCCTATCAAAATGGTGTAGCGCTCACTGTTGGGGTCTCCGCCCGGAAGATCTTTTGTCGGGATCACGGTAAGATTCTGCATGATCCCATTTGCCTTTATGCTCTCTGTCAGCTCTGTTAGGTCTCCCAGATCCTTTCTGGGATTGTCCGGGTGCGGTTTTAGCACGTCCTCCGGCAGCCTTGATATTATCAGTCTCTCTTCTTCCACTTTTTTCTCTCCTTTCGCGTGTAAAAATTGCCTCTCGTATCAGCTAAATAAGCCACTTCCGCTATAGAAATGGCTTAATTTAGCCATTTATAGGGTACACACACCCCCTCGTATCAGCAATTTATGCGGCTTTCCGCCTCTTTGACTGCTGCCTTAAGCTCTGAACTGTAGATATTGTCGCCCCGGCTTACCGTCGGCCGTGTGCACTCGTCAAGGATCTTGAGTATGGCGCCCCACTTATCTGCGTACTCATACTCCGTGCCGTCCTTTTTCTTCCAGGCGTTTTCGCGCCACTTAAAAGCCTGCTGCCAGTTCGCCTCAAAGTGTATCGAATCAGTGTAGATAAACCATTTGCAGCCAATGGGGGCCGTCAGAAGCCCCAAAGCTTTTAATACTGCATCCAGTGAAGCCTCATACCAGGTACCCTCGGTCTTATCAACCTTAACGCCGGTATCCTTTGCTATCTCGCCGTCCTTCTCGGCCATTATCCTGTATGCAATATATCCCTCCTGGGGCGTGGGTGATTTTATCCCCGAATATGTATAAATATAAATCGTCAGCATTTTACCTCCCATGGCGGCGCGCATAGTGTCATAAACACCTTCGCTCTGTCCGTGGATCCGGCGCACTTGATCTCGCGATAATGCAGATAGGTGTAGCCGGTGAACGGATTGACGCCGTACTTGATTGATTGTTCGTCTACCATGTAGCCCTTCGTCGCTTTTATTCCGAATCGGACAGCCTGCTCAAGTGTCCGTCTTTTATATTCATGCCGCTGCGGTTCCGGCTTTTTCAGATTCCGTGAGCATGTGCATCCCAAAGCAGATACCGCGTCCTTGTCGTCCATCCATGATATCTGCCCCTCCACTTCGTCCAGGATCTTTGTAAAATACTCCGCAAGATTGTTGGATGCCAGGTCGTATACATCCTTTATGTCGGGGTTGCCATAAGGCCAGTGCTTTGCAATAAGCTTTTTCATATCCACGCCGTCAATGTCATTGACTATGATGTGCATATGCTTGCCGCCCTTCTTCCCGACTTCGATACGGCATATCCACTTGAAGGGCACTCCGTGTTTTTTGTACTCCGCCCTCATGCCGTCCATGAATTTCTTTTTATGCTTTTTCAGTTCTTCTATGGTCTCAGGTCTTTCATCCCTGCGGTATGTCAGTGTGATAAATGTTGCAAAGTGCTCCTCGAAATTCAGATTCAGGATCCGGTAGATATACTTCGTCCTGTTCCAGTGGTTCTGTTTTCTTATCTGCTCCGGTGTCGTCTTGGATCTTTTGCCCCTCTTCTCCCCCGGTTTGCCATATTTGCCCTTCGCCTTTATCTCATGCTCTAAGATATTGCCGCAATAATACTGGTCGTCTATATACATAACCTAAATCTAATATGCTTAATCAAGTTTTAATGGCGTCGTTGCGCCATTTCTGTTACCACAAAATGTTGACACAAAAGGTATATCTTGATACAATATATATGGTCAATTCAAGACCAATTACCTTTCATGGGGACTGTATTTATGCAGTCCTTTTTCTGTGTCTGTCTATGAGCTCCTGGGCTTCCTTCCGCACCTGTTCCCGGGCGGCCTTCACCGATTCCTCCGACTGCTGCCGGACTTCCGCCCTGCCTGCATGCTTATTCTTTTTCTTTAGCTCCACTGGCTGTATGTAGGTATTATTTGAAAAATACGCACTGCGTACCAGGTACTTAATGCCGTTTTCTATCCATGAATACGGCTTGCCGTCCTTATCTTCCTTCGGTATGGTTGCTTCCGGCGGTTCCTCTCCTACTTCCAGCTTGATCACTCCGGGAAAGTCCGCCCAATCTTCCGCTTTCATCATGGCCTATTCTCCTATCCTTACAATGTTTACGGATCTGCCGTTGTTTTGATCACGGCAGCTTTTCTCAAAGATCCTGTCAAAGTCCGATTTGATGGGCTTGTGCTTCGGTACCCTTCCCCTGGCCCTCGCCGCCTGCTGTGGCTCTATGATGTTCTTTCTTATGCTAAAACTGTCCATATCATCACCTGTAGCAGTAATATGTCCTGCCGCTTTGCTTATATACGCAGCTCCCCTGGGTAAACTCGGCCTGGAATACCACGTTGTCCGGGATATCCGTGCCGTATGTCAGAAGTTCCTCCGCAACCTCCCAGGCTATGTCGTCGTAGTCTCTCTCGATTGCCCCATTATTTACCACGTCATACTGTCCGCACTGGTATATGACGTCTCTTAAGGTGCCCGGAAATTCCGGGCTGTTCATCCGATTAAGTACTACGCTCCCGGTAAGGTAATAATCTTCTATGATCCTGCTACCCGTCGCCCCCCCGTAAGAAGTAGCGTATCCCTGCTCTGCCGTTATGAGGCGCGCCAAAAGGTCAATGTCCTCCTCTGTGATATCCGGGTTTGTGTCGTCCCTGATCTCAGCCGCCGCAACCGGCTGCACCTTGTTTTCCTCTATATCAATCCTTATTGAGGCATGACTTGAGGAAGGATGGGGGTTCGATATTCCATCTGATGGGATCGTCTGCGCATACACTACCGCGGCGGTGCTTACGATAACGGCTAATATCAGTATCAGTATTGCTGGCCAACTCTTCCTTTTTATCCGTCTCAAAATCTTTCTCAATCTCTTCATAGTCACTTTCAAGATCCTCCATACCTTTCTCGTATCCTAACGAGTAGAATACAAAACACATCCACGCTGCCCCTATTGCAAAGAAGCCTATTAAAAAACACACTCCCATAGTCCCTCCTATATGATCTTCTCAAGCTCTGCCATAGTCAGCTTCATGAGTCTCAGTTCATCTACCCTGAGCTTGGCAGGATCCTGTAGTTTTGATCTCCATGTTGCTTCGCACCCGCCGTACCGGTTCGCGCACCACTTGGCCGGGTTTGCCCGGTTTGCTCCACGGTTTACCAGTATGTGGATCAGGTTTTCGCTTCCCTTCTTCATAATTGCCTCCTTCTTATAGATAGTTTTTACCGAAGATAGCCATAAACTCCTCATGTGAGTTCTGGTCCTCAAAGATCTGCTGCGCTTCCATCTTCAATTCAAGATCTGCTCCGTGGTTTGTGTGGACTGCCTCGGGCCCGTTTTCGTGGTGGGCTACACAAAGCGCCACGTATAATCCACATTTTTCTGAGTTATTCCTGTTGGGGCCACCAAAAACATGATGCTTTTGCAGAAAATAATCGTTATAGATACCGGCTTTATCGCAAAGATAGCAATATTCCCGGTCGGTCTGTATAATGCTTTTCCAATTACCTTTCTTCATATGCTTACCTTCCTTCGCTGGTATGCCTGTTTAGGCAGAGAACTCAAACGGGGGTTTCACTACAGTTCGGATCTTTTACAAAATGTGCTCTTTTTGTATGTATGAGTATTTCAATTTTAAAAAGGAGATCAAAGGAAGCCAAATGGGTAGCTTCCGTATTCTCTGCCTAAATAGAAATACCAGCCGCGTTATTTTCTTATCGTTTAGGTAGTCAATGTTTTTCTGTAGAGTAATATTTTTCCCGTCAAGGGAAAAATATTACCTGGTATACGTAGTATAGCAGGACTCGTCGCATTTATGCGACTATTGGGGCAAAAAAATATCGGCAGCCTCAGACTTTGAGAGACATAAAACCCTCACCGCCTTATTAACCTCGCCGATCTTAAAAGATTCCTCGTTACTATACCTTCTATCCAGGGTGCTTCTATCTATGCCGATTGCCTTGGCAAACTGCTCCTGTGTCATTTGTCTTTCCTTAACTTTTCCCTTCAACTTATCTATGTTCATGTTATCTCCCTTCTGTCGCATTTTTGCGACTTCCTGATTAGAATATAACACTTGTGGTCTGTGGTGTCAATCATTATTTTTGCATTTCTGCGACTTTTTTTCTCTGTTTCACCTTTTTTTGTTGCATTTTTGCGGCATTTATGATATTTTCGCTTTAGATAAAACAACGTAGGGAGGCGATATTATGGAGATTTATGAGCGAATTATGAATCGGCGCAAAGAGCTCGGCCTGACAGCAGACGAGGTGGCTGACGCGCTGGGAGTTTCAAGATCCACAATTTATCGTTATGAAAGTGCTTACATTGAGAAGGTGCCTCTGTCGTCCCTGGAACCGCTTGCTAAAGTGTTGCAGACTACTCCTCATTATCTTATGGGCTGGGACAACGCCCCTGCTGCCGGGCCCGCCACCACGGAGGATCTATCCAGGGAAGCTCTTGTTATTGCCAGGGCTTATGATGCGGCCGACGAGGGCATTAAGAATAGCGTTGCAAAGCTTCTGGATGTAAAAAGGGAGGTGTTCGGCTCAGAAGAGGGCGTGCTATCCGCATGATCAAGGATAAGCTGGGACTTTGAAAATGATATAGTGGACTTTGTAAGGGAGTCGGAGGGGAGCTGCGTCAGCTGTTTGGACTTTCACCTGAAAGGAGGCTGGTGCCTATGGTTACTTACTCGGATCTTATCCAGTTTGTAATTATGCTTTGCGCTGTAGTAACGCTTGCTATAATTATTACACGTAAAAAGTAGCACCCTCTGCCTGGTAAGCTGGTGCTACTTTTGTAACATTAACTGCCAGACGGCTGGCCGCTTCCAGCGTCTGACTCTCTTGCTAAGTCCATTATATCATCATTTTTTCCCTTTGCAAGATAAAAGTATTGCCTATGCGTAATGTTTTTGTCGTAAACGAGGTAATGATATGGCTAAAATAGAAGTTCTGCCTTCCGGGCGATACCGTATGAGGGTGTATGACGCCCGTACCGGCAAAAGAAAATCAATCACCGCCGATTCCAGGCGGGAAGTAAAGAGGCTTGCCGCTGAGTTTACCTATATGCAGAAACGGCCTCTAACAGATATGTCTGTAAAGGAAGCTATAGACAGTTATATATCTAACCGGGAGGCAGTATTGTCTCCATCCACTCTTAGATCTTATCTGTCCATGGCCGGGTATCACTATAAAGAGATCGGTCATATACCCGTGTCCCTGCTCTCTTCTGAGGACGTGCAGCGATACATAAACAATCTGGCCAAGTCTTCCTCGCCTAAGACTGTAAGGAACGTCAAGGGACTCCTCGTGGCGGCTCTCAGGGCCGTTGCCCCGGACAAGGCAATAAATATAACCCTGCCCCAAAAGACGCCCGTACAGATGCACGTCCCGACAGACGAAGAGGTTATAAGGCTCTTTAGTTCTGCTAAGGGGGATCTTAAGGTTGCTATCATGCTTGCCTCCACCGGTACGCTCCGGCGTGGTGAGATATGCTCCCTGACTTATGAGGATATCGCCGGCAATATCATCCACGTTCATACGGACATGGTAAAGGGGCCTGACGGATGGATCATAAAGGAGGTACCTAAAACAAGCGCTTCTGACAGATATGTGGAGTATCCACCGGAAGTCATAGCCGCCCTGGGGAGCGGCACCGGCCGGATCCTAAAGATCATGCCCCACTCTCTTACTACCAGTTTTATAAACCTGCGTAACCGTTGCGAAGTGAATTGCCGCTTCCATGATCTGAGACACTATGCCGCGTCCATCATGCACGCCCTGGGTGTTCCTGATCAGTATATCATGCAGCGCGGCGGCTGGTCCTCGGACGCGACTTTAAAATCGGTATACAGGAACGTGCTGGAAGATAAAAAGAATGAGTTTACTGAGCTTACAAACGATTACATGGGTAAGCTCCTTTGCAAAAGCGACTGATCTATATTTTTTTACCATTTCGTGTCCAGTTCGTGTCCAGTATTGAAAGAAAAATGATGATTTTTGCGTAAATTTCTTTACTTTTAGAAAAATTCTTTAACCTTAAAAAACCGCATAAAATCGGCATAAAATAAAGGGATGGCGGCATTTCGCCGTCTCCCCTTATTTATGGACTAGGCGGGAATCGAACCCGCGTCTTAAGTCCTTATATTCGTTGCTATTCCTTTACTCTTTAAAAATCGTGTCCAGTTTCGTGTCCAGTTTTTCTTCCATTGTTTCTGTGTTTCTTCATATTATAATATACGCCCGGCTGTTTTACAACTAAAACACGTCGTGCGTTTTCGTGCGTTTTCGTGCGTTTTCGTGCGTTTTCGTGTGTTTTATTAAGCAAGCGTGCATTATAGCCGCAAATAATAACCGCCCACCGCCTGCATTTTTGCAAGTGGTGGGCGTGCTTTATATATGGATTGGGGGTTTCCATATTAAGCCTTGATAAGCTTTCCGGCTTTTATCAGCTGCAAAAGCTTATTGTTTTGAGCTGTCGTGCCGGTATAACCCTCTATGTTGTTGGCTACTGCTATCTTCTTCCGGTGCTTCATCCCGGTATCTGTCTCGCCTACGGCCTGTAAAGCGTTCACTATGGATAATGAGGATCCTGTGTACTTGGGATACTTTTTAGGATCTTTCTTTTTCTCCGGTTCGCCCTTGGTGACGATTACGGTATGGCCCTTGGTCTTCGTTACCAGGATATCTCCTTTGTAAAGTTTCATGCCCGCTTTATATTCGATAATCTCAAAGCCTGCTTTTTTAAGTACTGTCGCCTCGCTTGCAGTATTGAAATCTCCCGGATCTTTACCGGTCGCTTCCTTTACGCACTGGCGGACAGTTGAGCTACAATCCGCATTACAAGGAGTTTTGGTGTTAATTCCGTTTTTGATGATCCCGTACCTGTCGGACTGGGAATATCCTATGTTCTTATTTGAGCATGCTGCCTCCATCCGTTCGCCTATCTTTGCTCTGATCTTTGCGTCCGGGTGCCGTATTACATTCCATCCTTTAGAGTGCACATAAAAGTCCTGTATGGATAACTCGCCTTTAGTATCCGGGGTGCCTATCTGTTTCTGATCTCCTTTTTGGCCGCCCTGGTAACGGCCCCGCTCGTCGCTTCTCGCGGACCCAATCTTATACGTCATTATCTGCTCCTCCTACGTTGGCCTTTTCCTCTGCCGTCTTTTGGATCAATTTGATTATTGGCATTAAAAACGGAGGAAGGTTTACGCCTATATCCACCATGTTTTCAAGTATGGAGATTAGCTCTGAGCATATGATCCAGATGGCTACTATGCAGGCCACAAGGAAAGTAAATGGAAGCTCCACACCGGCCATGTCGGTGGAGTATCTTATAAGCTCATCCACTATTACTCCTACCACTACAAGAAGCCACATGCATATCTTCTTTGCGACCCCTCTTAAGCTCTTATATGATGATAGTTTTTCGTCCCGTGATCCTATAGCCATGAGTCCGGTTATGTAATCAATTACGTTACATAAGACCATAAGTATCACCGGTATATACAGATCGCCAAGGGCTGCTGCCAACGTAGCCATAATAACTGTCACTCCTGCCTTCCAATGTGTCAAAACCACTTCATTACTCATATTGCGCCTCCTTTTCTCGTAGCATAGCAAAAAGGCGCCCTAAAATATAGGGTGCCCCTGGAACTATATAACATATTTTTGGTGATTTGTGCTTATGTTTAACTGACTCGCCTTTGCATAAATTGTTGTGGTGTCGATTCTATCATGCCCCATTAAGATTTGCAGATCTGTGACCGGCATGCCACGATTAAGCGCATCTGTCGCAAATGTATGCCTGATCCGATGTGGGAACACGTCCTTAACCTTCGCACGATCTCCCAAGTTATGAATGACCTTCTCCACTCCGGAATTTGTCATCTGCGGGTGTGGATTGCGGTCAGAAACAAACAACCACTCCTGAACGTCCTTGCGGCTTGCAAGGTACTTTCTCAAAGCAACTTCCGCCCTTGCGTTTATGTATGACTTCCGGTGTTTCCGTCCCTTTCCGAAAAGTTTGACCTCTCTTGTATAAAGGTCGACATCTTCTATTCTTAGATTCGTCAATTCGGAGCACCTGCATCCTGTCGAATAAAGTACTTCCAGGATAGCCTTCTCACGTTCTGTCCGGCAGGCATTTCGTAACAGCTCCATCTCGGTGTTAGACAAAGGTTTCCTCGGTTTGACCTCATACTTGATTGGCGATAATGATATCGCTGGATTTGCCGGAATATAGCTTTCCTCATAACACCATTTAAAGAATCCAGATAAAATCACTCTCCTCTGATTAAGTGTCCTGTCTGATATATTCCGTTGATCCTTTAGGTTATACAGATACAACCTTAAGTCATTTGTAGTGATTTGGCTAAGTTCCTTGCGAATAGTCCTAAACGCATCCTCTAAAACTATCCTATACATGTTTAGAGTGCCGGGACTCCTACCCTCGATCTTTTTCGTTACCATGAATGCCTTATAGGCCGCTGGACACTCTTCATAGACTGCCAGCTCCGTGGTCCGCTTTTTGACATCCCAATCGCATACATAAACCGATAATTCCTCTTTGATCCTCGCCAGGATATCCTCGGGCATGTCCTCGACTCTTGCAACAAAACCATTAACAAACTCATTTCCCTGCATAAAAAATCCACCTCCTTGCACGTTTACAAAGGGTGGAATAAATGTTATAATATCCCTACCCTTTGAGGTAAGAGTCGGGTGATACTTTTCCAGAGTGCCCGGCTCTATTTTTGTGTTTGTAGTTATGGAATAATTATATAATAGGAACGTATGTTTGTCAATGATTTGCCCCGAAACTGCGGAGCTAAATTATGATTTAGATAATCAAGTCATTTTGCACTTTATGAACGTGACGCATCTGCTCTTAGGGAATTAAATAATTCTATAGTTCCCTATTCTATAACTTAGGATACATAGATAAATTGACAAGTCATACCAAGGACACAAGTCCCTCGATTTATTGTTATGGTTGTTTTACCCGCACTGTAAGATACAGATACTCCTCCGAATTGGGAATCCCATTCACTACTACCATTAGCAATTAAATGTACCCCACTATATCCTGTTACATTTGATGTATTTATGATATATGTTTTCTGAAAACGTTGAGAATTATGGTGCACAAACAATATACCATATGCTAGTCCATCCACAATAATGTTCCCTATAGTTTCACCTACCTCCACTGACGCTTTCTTACAAAAGCTTGTAAAAGCTGTAGTTGAGTCAACCTTATTACTGTTTAGCGCCCCAAGACAACCTTCAACTGTTGTTTCTCCGGCTATGGCCTGTGACAGTGTTTTGGATTGTTTGTTGCTATTTAACTCCGTAAGCACCTCGCCTACAGTCTTTACAGTACTGTTGGTATTGTCTATGTCCGTAGCTGTGCTAATATTGGAGTTGGCTATTCTAAAGGCATTGTCTTTATCCACAAAGAACTCCCCAGCATCTATCTGGGTATCAGGCTTCGTACCCGTCAAGATATGATCAGCCAGATCTCCTATGGTTGTGTCCAGCTTATTCTGCGTGGATGTGATCTCGTGGTGAACAGTATTGCCATTAACCTTGTCCATCCATACAGCTTTGGCATGAGTCACCGGGAATAGCTGTGTTATCGCGCCGCCTATCTTTTTAAAGATATTGCCTGCGCGGTATGAGTAAGCATCGGCACCGGATCCGCCGCTTATGGTTGCTCCGGGCTTTATCTCGGCATTAAGATCATTTACTGCCCCCCACATATCAGGAGTAATATCACAGATCAGGCCATCACTGCCATATAGCTTTGCGTTCTTTATAACGGCCACGGATGATTCTATATGCGTCACTATAGCGCCTTCGGACTCATATCCTATATCTTCACCTATGTTTATGGTGACGTTCGCTTCCTCAGTGGATCCTGAAGCTGTATATGAATATGTCCCCACATTTCCATCAGAATCGGTTATGGATATCGTGGTGGATACGTTCTCAATGGTAAGGGTGGTAGAATACGCCTCCTCATCATAGTTAAAGTCCATGGCCAGGGGATAGATACCTGCATTGTCTATCAGATCTTTTAGCCTGCGTATTGCGTTTGCCGTAGCTGCCTTTGTGATACTTGTTGAATCAAGATCATCACAAAGCTCCGGCATTGGTCCTAAAATGCTACCTTTATATACCCATTTGGCCGTTTCAGCATTACCCTTTAATGTGCACAGATACACATGGCCATTATCATCATCAGCAGATTCCAGGTGAAGATACATGTCTCCCACGTATGCCTTTGATACTCCACTATCAGGGAATACTGCCGGCGTTGTGCTGCTGCCGGTTATCCCGTCACCTACATACCACATATTCCCTCTGACTTTTCCTAAAGAAAGTGATCCCATTTTTTACCTCCTAATAATTCCACACCAGTTCGCCATCATCATTCATCTCAATTTCCGGTGGCTCTTCGCCTTCGTAGTAGCACACCAGCTCATCGTCTACTATTTCAAACGCAATAACCTGCGCGCCTTCCACTATTATACCGTTTGCTCCGTTTTCTCCCTGCGGTCCTCTCGGCCCGGTTAAAGCACCGGTATCAAGCATGTGCTGAATTTCATCCAGGAACTCCTGGCACTCTTCAATCTCCTGTTCCAGCTCTTCCTTTACCGTAGATATTGTCCCGTATGTGTCCTCAAAAGCGTTTTTGGTGGCTTCGGTTCTGATCGCCGCATTGAGGGTACGGATCATATATGCTTTAAAACCACTCAGATCTGAGTCCGATAAAATGTCATCCTCATCATAAAGCTGGTTTATCACGTCTATATAAAAGTCAAAACTTTGTACTATCTGCCCGGTATTTATAAGCAACTGCAGCTCACATGTTATGGTCCCTGTCACTGCTGTCACATGATCAGACATGGTATAGAGCACAACATTCTTATTGTTGCCTTCCTCGTCCTTCTCAATTTCTCCGGCTGCATAAACTATGGTTTCATCTGGTTTGATACCTTTTATGGATGCTGCTACTACTTCTGACATGTCAATCGGCTTATTCCGGTCCAAAATAGTAAAGCGGATGGTCCTTATGCTTCTATCCGTCTGCTTTACCTCTATAATGTGTTTTCTGTCATTGTTCGTAAGATCGACTATGATGTTATAATCTACATTCATGTCCTACCTCCTTTTCCCGTAGCATAGCAAAAAGGCACCCCAAAATATAGGGTGCCCTTCGCGCTACTTTTCTTCCCATTTATTGATCTTTTCCAGGGCGTCCTCCCTGGTATCGCCTGCTGCCATATAAGCCTTTATGAGCTTATTTTTCATGTTGGCCTTTTCGGTCTTGTCGGTCGTGGCAAAATACTCGTCCTTATAGCTTCTTGTTATGGTGGCCTTTATGCTCTTGTCCTCTTTTCCTGAATCTTTGAGCTTCTTTACCTCCTCCACCACGTTGCCGTCCTTGCTTATGGCGTCCTTAAGATCCGCATATTCCGATGTGCTCTGTGTCCTCTGGATATTCTCAAACACTCCGTTATATATTGACTCTAAGTCATTGAGTACGTTGTATATCGGCACTCCTGATACGATAGATCCTGCCTGCACTCCCTCCATGAAAAGGCCGTAGTCCGTCTTGTTTATCCTCTCCCCGGACAGCCTCTTTGACATGTGGGCCGCGAACTGTCCTATCTTTTCTATACCGTCATAGGTCATGTCCGTGCCGGAGTAGTAGTCTCCCTGCAATTTCTTGGAGAAGATATCAACAACATCCTTTAAAACAGGAATCATATTAACAGGGTTGACGTTATCTATAAACGTGTCTCGGTAGATCTGCGCCCATCTGCCGATAAATGAGGTCTTATCATCGTCCTTCCTGAAAGCGTCCCAGGCGGATGTTACGGCGGTTAATACTGCGTTATTTAACAGATATACCATGATTGCCCGGATCATTCTCTTTTGAAGTTCCTTGTTTCTGGGTTTTTCTGCCAGCTTCATGGCGGATCTCAAAAGCATGTTGTAGGTCTTAAGCGGCTCTGCCATAAATGAGGTTGCCATCTTTACAAGCTCGTTATTGTTCCTCATTATGTCGGTACGGTGTAGCATAGTATCCACAACCTGCGTCCTTGTTACTACATCCTCAAACCTGCTTACTACTACTTTATCAAACTCTTCCGTTCCGCGCTTAAGATCCTTCCTGGTATCCTCTATCTCATACTCTGTTGCGTGATACAAAACACCCCATGTAAGGTCATCCATGGTCTGTGCACCCCATCCGGCAGCGTCCTCGGCCTTCTGCACTATAGGCTTTTTGCCTACTATCATGTCCCGGATGTTTTTGCCTAAGTATGTCTCGTAATATCCCTGGCCTTTCCACCATGCCAGCATAGACTTTTCTTTTGCGATACTGGAATATTTGGCTGGATTGGTTGACGCCAGGGCTTTTGACAGATACTTTGCATCCATCTCGTCAAGCGCTCTTACCATGGCTGTAGGCTGCTGTATAGCAACCCTTATCTTTGCCATTACGGCAACCTTCTTGTATCTGCTAATAGCGTTACTTATAAAGCCTGCACTGCGTGATTTGGGCTCCATGCCATTTATACCTAACATAAGATCAGTAAAATACTTATTTCCAGCCTCTCCCATGGTGCGCTGTATCTCTTTTCTTATGCTTACATAGTGCTTTTTATCGGCCTCCTCGCCGGGCTCAATAGATACTTCCGTATAGTTAAACCATCTCATCGCGTCCATCTGAGGCAATACCATGCCGTCATATGTTGCCATGTCGGTGACGTGATCCGCAAAAGTATCAAAGATATCAGTAAGTATGATGGTATTGTTTGCCATCTCTGTGAGCTCTTTGGTAGCGGAGAAGTTCTTGTTGGCAAATAGGCTCTGATTCTTTGTAGCTTCCCTGTTGTTTGTCGCCCTGGTCTTGGAGTCCGTCTTTATAGGGAAGTAATTTGGATCCTTGAATTTCTCATACCCAAAGAGTTTCATGGAAGTGCGGTTGCCCCACTCTGCACAGTTATTGGCCATAAAGCTCTGCATGGCATCTGCTACCTTTATCTGCTCAGGGGTTAGCTGGTTTATAAAGGCCATTGTGCCCTCATATCCCAGATGGATTTCGTCTACAGATAGTGTCTTTTTGCCTCCCGGCAGCACGGTCTCTATCTTTACACCTCCGGTCAAGAGATGGGGCCTTGCCTGCTCACGTTTTACAAGCTCATAAAGTGACATTGCATCTGCTACTGTCATTTCAACGTCGCCTACCCTAAGCTTGTCCGTACTCCACTTATACATATCTTTTATGTCTTTAGTAACATCTTTCATGTACTCTGACATTTCCCTGATATGTGCACTCCTTAAATCAAAGCCTTCCAAAAGTGCTTTATAGTTTGTGGCTGCTGCCGGTCCCAGTGACTCAAAGTAGGTTACCGGGTCTTCAAGCTGCTTTGTAAAGAAGTCCCTGGCACTCATGACTATAGCTTTGCCTTCTTTGGTGTTTCTCAGCTCGTGGATCTCGTTTAATGAGGTCTTAGCCATCTCGTCTATTGTTCTGTATCTCTCGTTTGCAAAGGTCTCGTTTGCCTTGCCTATGGCCGTAGACAGCCTCTGCAATATGTCGGCAAGATCTTTAAGCTCCTTCGCGTTCATCCGGGATATCTGCTTTTTGGAAGTAGCAAAAGTGTCCATGTCGCTTATAAGCTCGTCGTCGAGTATCATGCTTATCATGGACGCGTTCGGATCGTCCATTTCATCGAGTGAGGACAGGTAGTATGCAAGGTCTCTCATTTTCTCGTACCACTTTGCAGCCTCCTTTGAGCCGGGACGCGCCCTGTGTGATACGAAGTCTATTGTCTCTAAAAACTCTCCTACGGGCTTCCTCAATACCTCCGGCATGTGCTGTGTGTCCTTCGGTGAGTATACCATCCTCATAAGACGGTTGCCGGTCTGCATGATCTTCTTTTTGTTCTTCTCCTTTTCCTGGGCGTCAAGATAATCAACCAG
>CAMOFS010000004.1 GCA_946613735.1 uncultured Lachnospiraceae bacterium
CTTATCATAGGGACACTTTTCGGTGTATAGTGAGCCCACAAAAGCTATATCATGACGATACTTTTTTGCAGTCCGCTCCGACGTTTTTTCAAAAAGCGCGTCCTTGTTCCCCACTGATGCCGCAAGAGGCAGATGAAAAATATGCCCGGGGTTAAAAGGCTCTATCTCCTGATATAGTGCCCGGTCAAAAAGGAACACCCGGTTCCACTCGTTGCCGATCGATGATGTATATAGCTCCATCACAGGGGAATCCACTATCCAGCACAGATATCTGATATGAAAAATATTGCAGACCTCAGACACATAGGGAAAGAAATTGATGGAAAACACAAAATCGGCGGGGTGATCCATAAGGTAATGGGACAACTGCTCCACCGTCGCCGATGCCGGCGCATCCTTGACCTTCATCTCAGTGGTATACTCATCCACCGTGAAGCCCGCATTTTTAAATGTCATTATGATATCCGGCTCGCATATGCTGCCGTATCTGTAAAAAAGGACTCTCATCAGGTTATCTCCAAATCAAACATGTATATCCGCAATCATCACCGGCTTTTTATCCATCTGGGCGCGATACACAAAAGGCGAAGGGTCACCATAGTATGCCACGCAGTCAGCCAGCACGGCCTCTCCGTCCTCGCTTTCATCGTAAATGCCCCATCCCTCAGACTTAAAGGCGTCTACTATCTTTTCGTATTCCACCGATGTCTCCGGTGCTTTTTCACGCAGATAATCTGATATTCCGTTAAAGGGGTGCCAGATCAGTCTGATATCCTCCCTGCTCTCCTTGAAGATATCAAGGTTGCGTCTCAGCTTATCCAGAGCCGTCTTGCCCTCAGCAAGAAAAGGACATACATCTGTATAATAAAAAATAGACTTCATACCATTTTTCTCCTTTTTAGGAATCTCGTACAGATCCGGGATCACTTCAATCTTTTTCTCCCAGAGCTCCCGAGTACCCTTACCACACAGCTCCGCCATTGCATCCACATAGGTTTGCTTCATAGTTTCGCTGTCCAAAAGTACCCTGTCCGCATTAACCAATCCCGGCATCTTTACAAAATAATCCAGACTCTTTTTCCCCTTTTCATCTCCCTCAACAATATCAGTTACCGGGAAGTAAGGTATATACACCAGCTCGTCAGTATACCTCACGAGCTCCTTGGAATAAAAGAATGGATGTACCGAAGCCGCCGGATTGTAGCCATCATAGGGCACCTGGATGTAAATTCGTTTCGGATGATGGCTCGCCAGGTCATAATCCTCAAAGGACATGGCACCAACCTCTGCCGGATATGCTTTCAGATCATAGTGTAGATCACCGGTAGTACCGTCCAGGTTCATGCTATAATACGGAACCGGGATCACATATACATCCGAGTCGGGATCCGCCATCTCCTTTCTCCATGTATGATCAAGCCTGTCCCAAATATCAGCACGGTACGGCAAAAACACCACATCCCTGTTTTTTTGCTGCATGTCACGCAGGCTTGCCTTGAGGGCCTCCACCTGGGGCACCAGGGATGCAAAAACCTCTGCGTTGTCACCTGAATTCATCAGTGTCTCTATCTGAGCAACCTGAGCCTTTATGGCGTCCTGCTTTTTTATCTCCTCCGCCCTTATGTTTTCGGATAGCTTTAGGTCCTCATCATTAAAATAGTAAAGAGGCCTCTTCCATCCGGTCTTCTTTGAAAGAATGTCGTACTGGGCATAGTAATATGGATAATCGTGGCAACCCCCGATACGGTTGGCATGAAGGTAATTCCCGTATTTATTCTTCAGGATCTCATCATAGTGAGTAGGCACCATTATTGTGGAATGCTCAAAGGGCAGCTCTATCGCGTCCTCATACCAGTTGATATCATATCTGTTGCTGTCGTATTCCATCCACGCCGGCATCAACACAGCCTCATCAGCTTCCTCCCGCGGCACCTCTGACAAAAGCTTATCCTCCAGAGCATAAAGTTCCTTTACCAGGTTACCTTTCCTATTGATCCTGTATCCTGACAGAGCTTCCAGTTTATCTACTGCGTCAAAAAACTGCCTTTTGTTTTTGATCTTCTGCTGTGCATTTCTTGCCAAAGAGTATGCTATCTGTATCAGTTCCTCTCTTTCCTTCTCCTTTTTTTCATCTTTGTAGAGATAGTCATTTACAAAAATATCCACTCCTGCAGAGAATGGAAAATCATGGTATTTTGACATAAAAGCCGGATCAAAGGTAAGTGCTGTGGCATTAACCACGCGGGTAAAAATGTCGTTCCAGTCATCACGCTGCCGCCAGTTTAACAGGGTATAATTGTCGGGCAATTCATCTGCGTGTTTTAAAAACTCCTCATAGTCCTCACGCATCATGACTATGTCCAGATCATCATCCCACGGTATAAAACCGCCATGGCGGATAGTACCGATCAGGGTTCCTGCATCAGCAAAGTATCTTATATTGTGTTTTTTGCACAGTGCAGCGATGTCCTCCAGCACCTCTATCTGCGCTGCCCAGCAGCGCTTCATCATACCGGTGACATAAAAACCGCCTACCACACTGTCTTCATAATACTCTTCAGGTACCTGCATATTATTACCTCTTCTAATAAAAGATCCTTCGCTTCGCTCAGGATGACAATGAAAGAATCTCTAGAAATTCCCTTGCCCGTACATCCCAGGTATGATGTGCTTTAGCCTCTTTATAAGCAGTGTCTGCCATACTGGCGCGTTTCTTTTCGTCGGCCAAAAGTGCCTTGACCCTGTCAGGAAGGTCCCTGAAATCCTCCAAATCAAAAAGCAGCATCATATCATCCGATCGGTCATCCCCGGGTCTGTATCCAAGACCATCCTCTCCACTGCCATACTCTCTCACCAGATATGTAGTCCTGTCCGACACCACCACAGAGAGGTTCAGCATGGCATTTGCGATACGTTCCGTCATCCCACCTTTGTGCCAGGACATGACATTAAGCGTCAGCCTGCTCTTTGCCATAACACTTATGGACTCCTCATAGGGAAGCTCGTCATGTATGTGCAGTCTCTCATGTCCTGCATAGGGTGCCGCCTCCCACGTGCGTGAGAAGACATCCACATCCACGCCACCATCGAGCAGTATCTCAACCACCTTTTCACGATAGTAATACATCAGACATCTGACTACATTGCCCATGGCATATAGCGCCTGTGCAAAGTCCTCATCAGACAACCCCTCATATCCCATCTCTTCAATAACATGTTCCAACACTTCCTCAGCACGCTCGTTAGGATATCTGCGATTGCGCCTTAAGAATTTTCCGGCTATCCTGCGATAGTTTGGCGGCAGGCTCCTTATCTTTTCAAATTCCTGTCTATAGTCGTTGTATGTCCCAATAAACGTAATATCATAAATCCTGTCATTCTGAGCGAAGCGAAGAATCTCTCTTTCTTCCACCCCCGCAGGAGGAAAATGATGCACTCCCTCCATATGCGGGAACTTTTCTCTCACATACTCAGCATAGGTCTCATCCTGCGAAAGGATATGCATATGTTTCACCGGCACCGAAAACTCATTGGTAAGATAGATGGGATGATCGAAAAGAAAATTGAACTTCACACCCGAGAGCATATCTCCCAGAAGCCCTCCACTTTTGAGCCTCCGCGAAAACGTAGTGCTCTGAAAACCGATCATAGCCGCATATGTCAGCATCATAAGCTGCTGCATACGTTCACTCCCCAATGCTTCATTGTCCCAGAAGATCACACCACATCCACGTCTGCGCAATGCCGCAGCAAACCTTTCAGAAAATGCATTGAGGGCTCCCTGGCATTCCTTCATACCATGGTAAATAGCAATTGGCAGAGTCCCCTTTTCAAAAAACTCATACTCCTCAGATCTTTTCTCCATGGATGAAAGCCACTGCTGCCACTCATCTGAAAGTCCGGCAGCTGCCATTTCAGAATCACGCGCATTTCTTACCTCATCCATTATACCTGCCTCATTGATAGCCTCCGAATATCTACTGAGAACATATGCAATAAGTCTGCAAGTATCTGCATATAACTCATGTGTATATCCACTATCCTGCAACAGGATGATATCCTTATCAAACCCATACTCCCCGGCTCTGATCAGAAGCTCATAGTCCTCATCACAGGTAGCATTGCAAAAGTGTCCCACACTTTCGACAGTACCTTTAGGCCAGATCACTCTGTCATACACCAGTGGTCCATCGGTAAGGAGTACTCGCCACAAGAGCTTTTTATCCGGCGCATCTATGGGCTCGATATTGCCCATGATTTCCCCTTCATTTATAAAAAGAAGCCTGTCATAGTCCAGTCGCAAAAACAACTCATTTTTGACCGCAGCAACACTGTCATAGTCCCTGTCACTTAGATCGATCACCTCATATTCCTCTGAGTTATATCCCCCATAGGTGTCCACAACAAATATCCTGTAGTTCTCAAAAAGGGTGTTCAGTCCGGTTATAGTCGATTCAAGAGTCTGGTCAAGCATATCCACATTATCGTCAAGCCTGATCACCGCACAGACGTTATTTTTTACCAGCCTTTCTGCGTAGGGTGACTTCATAGCTGTCTTCCACCAGATGTCCTCGATATCGGAACGCCTGTGGTCACCCTCTGTCCAGGGCTTTTTGTCCAAAAAGTGGAGAACAGAAACCTCCCCTTTAACCCGCTCAGCGTCATAGCCTCCCAAAAGAACTCCATCATAGGCAGGGAAATTATATGCCATGGTATCAACGTACTTTATATGCCCCTGATGAACGATATTTAATAGATCCTGATCAGGATAAGGCAGTACAAACCCCAGGGACTTAGCATAACGCTCATAAACCTTCAAAAGCTCCCTGCCACGATTCTTCCTGACATTCATAAGTATCATTCCGGCATTAAAATACTTCCCCTCTTCAAAAAGAGGCTTAAACTCCGGGCCGTGGGTCTGTATACAATAGTCCCTGCGGAACTGATAGGCCAGTACATCCTGACACGCGATCAGGTCATTCCCTTCAAAAGCCGTGGTATAAAGATCCCAAAGATCATTGAGGATCAGCATGTCACCGTCCAGATGGATCACGCGGTTAACATCTGTTGGCAATCGATCCCACAGCAATAGCCTGTACATGGTAAGCTCATTCCATCCGCCGTATTCATGGATGCGTGGATCCAGAGAATAGTTTGTAATGTGTATCGGACAAATCTTTTTTTCCCCACTATCATGCCCTACGGAATGCTCCGTCGCCAGCTTATTAAATCTATCCACAGACTCATCGCTGATCCCATCATGCAGCAGGTACACAGTGATGTCATGAGATGCATTGCTCTCGAATAACGAGGTAAGCATAACGTATGTAAAGGGCACATAATACTCATTTAGGCATGTGGCAATATTAAGCCGCTCCTCAGCGATGTCATCCGCCGATATAGCAGGCCCAGGGCCGGGATTCTCCGCTTCGAGATGCCCCTGCATTATAAATAGCTCTTCCTGATCCGCATAAAAAGGATATCCATGACCGGTATACTGATGTACCAGAAATCTGCAGTACTCCCCAAAGTGCCTGTGCAGCGCCGCATCATATCCTATAGGAACCGGTATGGTGGTCATCTCAAAGGGAACCTCTATAGCCTCATCATACCATGCCGCATCACGAAGAGTGCCCTCCCTTCCGTCCACCAGCTTGGGATAATAATCAAGATACTTAGCATCCTCCCTTTTCGTCTGAGAGGCTATGCGATCCGCCAGCTGGTATATCTGCGCCCTAAGAGGCTTACTACGGTCAAAGCTGCCCCCACAGTATTCCTCCAACTTTTTAATCTCACCCATATACTTTTCTGTATCATGATCTCTGTCATAGTTCCAAGCCACCAGATATGCCATATTATACAGGTTCTTAATATACTTATAGGCATCCTCATCCGCCGGGATATAGTCTAGTGTAAATATATCCACCGCACATATGAAGGGACAGCCGCAGAACCTCTTCGTCCGATCCTCATCCCATTCCAGGATGCTCCTGTCGTAGTTTTCCACCACTGCATGAAACTGCCTGAAGGTGGTATCATTTTCATCATAGATGCTTTTTACCCGATATCCCTCCGGCAACTCATCAGTATGCTTTAAAAACTCCATGAAGTCAGCCCTGGGCATGGCCAGATCGATATCATCATCCCAAGGCACAAAGCCATGGTGACGCACTGCCCCCAGCAGTGTCCCCACCTCAGCAAAATACCTTATGCCATGCCGATCACAAACCTCCCGTATGGCATCATAGACTGTAAGCTCCGCTGCCCAGGTCTGCTTCATGCGAGGCGATATATAAAAGTCACACCTCACTTCCGGCTCGAAAAACTTTTCAGGAATCTGTATCATACGAATACCGTCTCCATTATCCGACCAAGCACCTTTTCGATAGTAAAATAGTCTCTTATCTTTTGCTGGCCATTTGCCGCAATTCCTGCTCTTTCCTTTTCGTGGCTAAGATAATACTCCACCTTTGCCAGCATATCATCACAACTTTCGTAATAGTCGAAATCCTCACCCGGTACGAAATCATGTAAAAAGTCAGCCTGATAGTTTGAAAGCAAAAAGCCACCTGCCGCCATTATGTCCATACATCTGAGAGGGATGCCTGTCTTTATGCTTCGAAGAGAAATATTGATGTTGATGCGGCTGTCATGAAAGACATAGGGCATCTCGTCCTCGTACCTGGCTATGCCCATATTTTTGACACCCTTCAGAGCAAATGAGGGATCCAGGGTAAAAAGCTTTACCTCATACTCAGCCCCGAACCTCTCTCCCAAAGCAGTCAGAAACTCAATCCTCTCTTCCGATGTTATTTTTCTGTTTATAAAATAGTCTGCGTACCTGAAGCCCTCTGTTTCTATACTCTTTTCTTCCCTGCTCACCGGGAAGGTCTGCTGCAGTTGATCCAGAATCTCCGAGGTTAAAAGCTCCTCCACGAAGTTATATCCGGATATCTTTTTTTGCGCATCCATCACGCCGCGAAGATATCCCTCCAGGTAGGGCGCATTTTTAAAATCTATCCTGTCATAAAAATTATGTGCCTCGTTATAAAGTGCCCCTACAAAGGATATATCGGCTTTCATGCGGTTTTTATCATAGGAATGCTTTAGAAGTCTGTCTATATTGGATGGCACGCCGGGCAGCACCATATAGTGAACATTGGTAAGTCCGCCATTTTGAAAAAAAGCTGCCAGAGACGAATCAAACAAAAAAACGTGGTTGGTCTCAAAGGCAAGCGTATATGAATAGATATAGGAATATGGGCTATCATATAAAAAGGAAATGTAGGGCAGATCCATATCTCTGCACGCCAAAGCCACCACCGGGAAATAATTATAGGAAAAAACCGCCTCCGCATCCTTTTCCGCAGCCGTCTTTTTTATTGCCGCATCAAAGGCTTCACTTTTGTCGGCATTGTAATCCTCATGGATAAAAGGGATTACCTCGTGTCCCATTTCTCTCAGTGCCGCCTTGGTCTCGTCCCTGTCAAAGCATTTCCAATCGATAAAAATGATCTTCATCGCATACTCCAAAACTATATATGGAAAAATCCCCTCATATATTGTACTATATATGGGCAGTAAAAAAAAGATTCAAGCGGAGAAAAACATATGATAATAAGCGTTATCGTTCCCGTATATAATGCAAAAGATACCATTGTTGATTGTCTGGGGAATCTTTTGAACCAGACTTTTTCTGATATGGAGATAATCCTGGTGGACGACGCCTCCACCGATGGTACGGATAAGATACTTCAGGATGCCAAAAACCAGTTCCCGGATAAGGTGCGACTCTTTCGGCAGGAGCATAACCAGGGACCTGGAGCTGCAAGGAATGTTGGTCTGGAAGTAGCCCGCGGTGATTATATAGGGTTTGTGGATGCGGACGATGTGATCGATGTGACTATGTATGAAAAGCTGTATGCCGCCATAGATGCTGATTCCTCCGTAGATATATCCGACTGTGCTTTTTACCGCGAAAGTCACGAAAAAGCTCTATTGCACTTCGAAGAAAAGCTTTGTGGAAAGCTGGATGCTTCAAAGAAGAATGACCTTATCGCCTCCGGAGGCTTCACTGTAACTAAGCTTTTCAGACGATCGATGTTGGATAATATAGGGCTGCGATTCCGCCCTGCATATGGGCTGGAGGATATGGACTTTTTGATCCGGGCCATCGCCGAGGCTAAGGTGATCTCAGGCATAGAGGATGTACTGTATATCTACAAGGACACGGGTGCATCTCTTTCAAAGGAAATGGATTTCGGGAAGTATTATCAGAATCACATAGGAGCGCTTATGGGAATTTATGAGCATATGTCCCCTCTGCCCGATTATGCAGACTATCAGGCGGCCTGTGAATATTGCATGACCGCACTTTATTCCAATATCCTAAAGCTGGCATACAAAATGCGCGATGACATTCCCCGGGATATCCTTACTGAGCTTTTGGGTGGTCTTCGACAGGTTCGTATGTCCTGCATCACTCAGCCCATCCCCCAAAGCATTTACTACAAAATGCTGGATGACGATGCCAAAAAGGTTATCGAACTGGCAGATGAAAGCGCAGAAAAATTGCTGGCTTTCTAACGAAAATAAGAAATGTTTTTACCCATTTCCTAACGAAATAACAAAATATTTTTGCCAAAGTCATCAATGAAAACTCGCCAAATCCATCAATGAAAACTCGCCAAATTCATCAACGGATGCTATAATTCTATTGTAAACATTGGCCTAGATGATATAGCGTTTTTGATCTGTAGAGGGGGATGGCCGAAATCCATTGGTAAATCGAGGAGAGTTGCGTTGGCGCAGGCGCCGGATTATTATGATGCTGTTGCTGAGTCGGACATTTCGAGGGTAGATAATGTGAGTCGTGACCCCGAACGCACGAGACGTATTATGAGGGCATACGCTCGGAGCGTTTCATCAGAGGCGACAGTTATATTGAAGAGGGCGCAACTAATCTCTTGAAGCTTCGGGATCGCATAGATACGGAGAAAATGCGGGAGCCGTCATTCATGATGGCTCTTTGTGGTGTGGCCCCATTCGCCTATCGCAGGAGTGATGATGTGATGGTGGTGCCGATAGGATGTTTGAGGGATTAGAAAAGGTGCTTGATCGAATAATGGAGACGGTATTTTATCCACTCAATGCTTAATACACCGGGAAATAAAACAGATCCAGTGATTCGCTCTTTTTTATCTCGCCGATGGTATGGCCTACGAATCTCCTGGCGCTGTCGTTGTAGAAAAGAACTCTGTCCGTCCAGGCAATCAGTACCGAAAAAGCCTCTTTGTCTATGGATTCTCCATGCCTTAATCTGCTCATAACAAAAAGCTCTATGAACACCAGCTCTACATACCTGAAGAAAAAATCAATCGAGTACTTGTCCGACTTTTTTTGAATAAAACTCATATATACCATCTGCTCCAGATATATATCTGCAAACATCGGATGGTCTTCAGCCAGGAAGTCCTTAAGCATCTTGAGATCATTGATCAGAACACTTTGATCTGCTTTCCAGCATTCAATATCCTTAAAAATCTCCGGCACATATTCTTCATAAGTCAATGACGGATATATGGTAAGCCACATATTCAGATTCCTTCCATAAAGCGAAAAGAACTGGTTGAGCATCCCGGCCTTCAGCTCATAGCCCTCAGATAGAGGTGCCATATCACTGCATATCTTTTCCTCCATGGCCTGCCATTGCAGCATGGTTTCATTTGCCGTCTCCGGCGAAAGAGTCTCATCCTCCATGGCTTGCCATACCCAGTCGGCTATCTTAAGTATGATATATACCTTCCCGGGAAGGCCCCTATCCTCCTTAGCAATAAGATCAAAAAGATACTCACGAAGCATAAAAAGAGAATCGTAGTTTTTATCTGTCAGGTTTTCTATTTCATTGTCGGCGTACAGCACCATATGCTCATCTGACAGCATCCTCTCCGCCACAGCGGGACAAGAGATGGTAACCGATCTCTCCGCCACATTCCCATAGTCCCGTTCACTCCTAGGAAAAAGCTGACAGGTAGCTGATATGGCAGCCTCACCATAATTCATCACCAGGGTGCACCACCCATCCTTTGTCAAAAGGGTGCAGTGACCATTTTCCTGGTGCATGCAGCGTTCTTTTACGTCAATATGGTCCATAATATCAGGGAGCTGTGATCTCAATCCCCTATAGGTCTCCACCTCTTCACCTGAAAGGGCTATCTTCCACCCACCGCAGCAGGTCATGCCACACTCCCCACCGGTACAGAAAAAATCCTTATACCAGGATGAATCTATATGGATATCTGCCTGCTCATTTTGCTCCTCCTCTATCTCATCAGGAGCAACCATCTCGACCTTTATCTCCTTGACCTTGTATTCACCATTTAAAAAAAACCCCCTCATTAGCCGTTCAGTAATGAAACCGAAAAGCCTGTACTGATAAGAATCATACTTCGAAATATCTACTCTTTTTTCCACCTCAAAGATGATGTCAAAAAGCCAGCTGCAATATTCGTCGTAAACCTTTTTGGGGGCTACAAGCATATTTCCCACGGAAATGATCCGGTCCTTCATGACCCGGTCAAAACTCTCCAGATAGTCCGGATATTTTTCACTTATGACCTCACGGGTGATCTCCAGATCTGAAATATTGTGCCAGTTTTTGTACTGTTCCCACAAGCTCTCTGCCGGCACTGCCTGCCCAGCAGGAATGATGGCATCATACTCCTTCAGGTATTCCGTCATATCCGCAGCCGAAAGAATAGCCTTATTCTCAGTCATAAAATATCTTCTGTAATGACAGATGCCTACTATGTCGCTTTTTGCATGTTTCCATACCCAATATACACCGGTAAGTTCGCAAAATGATCCATTTTTGAAGGAGATATTATCCCCTTCATCGTCCCTCAGGTATCCGAAATCATCCCCCAATGCAGAACCTACTCTGATGGGAACATATATATCTTCCTTTGGCTTTATGAATTTTTTATGAGTGCAGACATAAATCTTTGTTTCCATTCAAACCCCTTTTAACGGATATTGCTTTCCCTGTCATTACCGGCATAGTATCTCATGTATTGTTTTGAAATAATTCTCTGTAGAATACCTTTCCACAGAAGACCTGCATTTTTCCGGGTCGCAGACGCTCTTTTTCCCCTTTGAGATATCATCCAGAATTCTTGCAAGAGCCAGCGCATCTTCAAAGGGATAGAGATATCCGGTCTCTCCTTTTACCAGATAATCCGTCAACCCCTCCACAGGAGTAGAGATAATGGTTTTACCCTGGGATGCTGCCTCGCAGGCCGTCATAGGAAAACCTTCATACTCCGAAGCCATTACCAATATGCGGCTGTCCCGGCAAAGCTCCCAAGGATCTTCACTCCATCCGCAAAGTTCCACCCGGCTTCCCAGCTTCAGCATTTTAATCCATTTTTTTACTTCGTCATTTAACTCGCCATCACCGATTATACGAAGCTTCCACTTTGCTTTCGCGCGGTACATGGCCTCCAAAATGATGTCCAGATGCTTGATATAAGAAAGTCTCCCCACATAAGTAAGCATGAGAGGATCCACCTCATCCGAAGGAACGTGCTTCATATCCACGGGATTGCCTATCTCGTAAGTGATGGCGTTTTCATCCACAGCCCTTATGCTTTCAGCTATGGCATGACTGATACAAAGATGAGCATCCGCATTGGACACCTCCACCGCACCTCCCAGACCTTCATCCTCATAGATACTGATCTGATTATGTATCCAGGAAAAAAGTTTCATCTCATAAAGTTGTCTCTGCTGCCTGATATAGGCACAGGCATAGACCATCATGGGCCAGTTAGTTGCTATGCATATATCCGGCACTCCGTATCCCTCAATAAAAGTGTTATAGGCGTTGGCCAGGTGGTTGAGGTCCGCCTCCTTGTATTCCATTTCTACACTGTACTGCTTCTCATATCCCTGAAGATATTTCCCACCCTTATAGCAATGAAACACCCGAAGATTAATCCTGTCATGGTCTATCTCTTTTGTCCATTTGAGTATGGCATTTTCAACTCCCCCTACATTACCGCCAAGTGGTGAAACTATATCAACCGTGATCATTTATCACCCTCCAAAAACAGCTCGCTATAAATTGATTTTACCGTATCGTCCCCAAGCTGGGATGCCAAAATCCTGTTATCCTTAAGGCCGGGGACAAACCTCATAAAACTATCACGGATCTCCGGCAGCCTCCCATAATAGTACTCCTGCTGTCCCATGTCAAAGAGTCTTGCCCTGACATTGGAAAGCGCCTGGAAGAAAAACCACTCCACCACCTCAGGCACAGCAGAAAGTCTGGACACATAGAGAGGATACAGTTCCTCCTGAGTCAAGATGCACTCCATTATCTGCCCGGGATCACGATCATCAGCTCTCCATAAACCATATGCATTATTCCGATAATAGTACAATACCTCAGAGGTCCTGTAATATCTGGACAAATTCAAAAGACATCGCAGGTTAAAACCGGTATCCTCACTAACATGCCTATCGTCATTGAATCTGATACCGTATTCATCTAAAAAGCTTCGTCGATAAAGCCTGGCTCCGATATGTCCATCCGTACCCTCGGATGCCAAAAGATCAATAAATGACTGACCGTCTGAAACATCAAAGAAGCGGTCATCCTTTGCCTCCGTCATCAGCACCTTTTCTCCTGCAAACATCTGCATATTTGCCGAGACTACATCTGCACTGTATTCCACAGACAAAGCGTGCATTTTTTCCAGGATACCCGCATCCACAACATCATCTGAATCTACAAACATGATATAGTCTCCGGATGCATAGCTCACACCTATATTTCTGACGTATCCAGCCCTGCCTCCACTGTTCTCCGGTAGCTCCACTATCATTATATTCTCCGGGAATCTCTCTTCATACTCCTTTAGGATCTCGGTTGTATTGTCCGTCGATCCGTCATCCACAAAGATAAGCTCCATGCTATCAATGGGATAAGTCTGTGAAATGAGACTCTCCACACACTCCACTATATAGTCTTTTCTGTTATAATACGGCACTATCACCGAGATCTTATCACTCATGCCTGTATCCCCAAATACATCAGATATTCTTTTGATTCCAGCTTTAGCTGTGTGAGTTCCCTGCACTTCAATCCTTCTAATCTTTTCTTATTAGAGTCATAAGTCAAAAGATTATGGCATCCCGCCATGTGGAGCAGACTAGCCATGTCCATGTCCGACACATCATCAGTCAGGATTACTCCAAGCTCATATCCTCCCCGGCTGCCCAAAGCCTCCTGTCCATAAATGATATCATCATAAACAGCCTCGTGTATAGGCAAAACCGGCTCCCCTGTCAATTCCAGTCCGTCAATTATAACCTTATCCGGAATAACTATATCGCCGGTATATCTGGATATTATATTGTTTTTTCTTATCATCATGCCCATATCCAGGACGCTTTCCGGTTCAGAATCCTCCAGCACGAGAAAAAATACCGTTACATCATTCTGATCACTGTGATATCTCATAAATACTCCCCGACAATATGTCCGTATATAGTTTCACGACCCAGATAGTTTTTCTTCCTAAGCTCTTTTTTATACCCAAGCTTGATAAAATCCGTCCCCTGGCAGGCCTCATCTAGGGCCTTTTTACTATATGGCTTATTGAGCACCTCACTTAGCAAAAAGACATTTTTCTGTTTTGTGTTAACACTGTCAATATCCCGCTTAACCTCAGGCAGATGCTCATATGCCAGCCTTATAAAATAATCGATCATAAAATAGTCCGCGCTCTTATCATTTTTCATATAATAATAATAAAAAGCGTTCATCACAAACCGAGGCAGCATATGGCCTGCCGAAACCTTGATAAAATTACCTGACCATCTTCCGTCAGTAACATCCCTTTCCCAGTTTTTATTCTCCGGCTTTATGGTATAAAAGTCGTCCCTGCCAAGGGGATGCTCCGATCCTATGCGATGAGGGAAAAAGTATGTAGAATCAACCCAAACTCCACCATAATAATATAAAAGCGACATCCTAAGCATATCAGATAACTGGGTCAATGTGATCTTTTCCGCTTCATACAGATCTATGATCCAGTCAGGAAAGGCTATATAATCACCGATATTATCAAGGGTTAGCTCGACCACCTCAAATGTATCGATATCCATGTTTTTATATAGGGAGCTTCTGCACATTTGCACGATCTCAGGCGCATTTTCAAATCCCTGAAACCAGCAAAGCCACAATGGAGTTTTTCCTGAAAAAGATCCGCTGGTTACCTCTAACGGGAAGACATCCACAGGATTGCCGGTTTTGTATAATACCAGAAGATCACTTATACTAAGCTCCATAAGCTTAAGCTTTTTTTCAATAAGGGTCTCCGATTCCATCTCCGTTCCGGGATCGATCTGCATTACCTTAAGTTCACACACCTTCAGACTGTGGTTGACTATCCATACCCTAAGCATCCTCTCTGCAATAAAGGCTACCATCCTGCCCTGGTAGTCGTCATAGTCTGATGTGTCAATCCTTTTTTCCAGTTCAAACAAAAGTGGGAATACCCATTCACAGTATTCGTCGAAGAGTTCTTTTTTTGCTACCAGCATATTATATGGCGTAAATAGATTACCGGACATACAGGCTTCAAAAGCCTGATCATATTCCGGACAAAACTCGCCTATGATATCCTTCATTACCATAATGTCATTTTTATTATGGGTTTGAAAAAAATGCTCGTAAAGGGATCCCTCCGGCATCCAGTGATCGTTACTGACTATAATGTCATAATCCTGAAGAAGCTTTTCTGTATCATCTTTGTTTAAAAACCGCTCTCCATACGCAAAATATCTGCGATAGTGACATGTTCCCACTATATCGCAGTCAACATTTTTCCAGAGCCAGTACAGACCCGTCATCTCACAAAATGAGGGGTTTTTAACTGAAATGTTATCACCGGAATCGTCCCTGATATAACCCAGGTCATCATGCAATGCCGCACCGACCTGAAGCGGATGATAAAAATCATCGGCAGGCTTAGTAAATTCCTTATGAGCACAGATATAAATCCTTGAGTCCATCGCTCTCCCCAAATAGTGTCCTTAATCCTACAAATAAAGTATAACCTACCATATAAAAAAATCAACAAAAACAGACTCCGAAGCCTTTCGACAACGGAGCCTGAATAATAGTCATTTTTAAAAAACTGATTAGCCGAGGAGTGAGAGAACACCCTGAGTACTCTGGTTTGCCTGTGCCAGCATGGACTGACCGGCCTGTACCAGGATATTGTTCTTGGAGTACTCCACCATCTCGCGAGCCATATCTGTATCACGGATACGGGACTCAGCTGCATCGGTATTCTCAGTGGTGGTATCCAGGTTAGCAATGGTGTGCTCGAGACGGTTCTGAACAGCACCAAGCTGGGATCTCTGAGTGGATACGTAATCTAAAGCTGCCTGAACTACCTTCATGGTGTGGCCTGCTGCCGCAAAGGATGAAAGACTAAGAGCCGGTGTGGAAAGTGTAGATGCGCTTAATTTATATACGGATCTACCCTCAGTTGCAGCACCTCTTTCAGGCTTTCCAGTCCAGTCAATCTCCCCGCTACCAGCTGTTTTTCTCTTTACACCAAAGAGTGCAGATGCTGAAAGTGAGCTGATGTTGAGCTCAATCCTCTGTCCACAGATAGAACCTACCTGAAGATTCTTGGAGGTAAATGATCCGTCCAAAAGATCCATTGTATTAAACTGTGTGGATGAGGAGATACGATCGATCTCGGAAGCAAGCTCCTTAACCTCGAGCTTAAGTGCGTCTCTGTCGATAGATGTATTCGTATCGTTAGCAGCCTGTGTAGCCAGCTCATTCATACGCTGAAGGATACTATGTACTTCATTAAGTGCACCTTCTGCTGTCTGTACGCAGGAAATACCATCCTGTGCATTTGTAGATGCTCTTGTAAGTCCACGGACCTGGCTTCTCATCTTCTCAGAGATAGCAAGTCCTGCCGCATCATCTGCTGCACGGTTGATCTTGTAACCACTTGATAATTTCTCAGTTGCCTTTGAAGAAGCGTTAACTGTGATTCCTA
>CAMOFS010000005.1 GCA_946613735.1 uncultured Lachnospiraceae bacterium
ACGATACAGGGAGTGAAGGATATGCTCTATCCGGGCTGGGACTGGATAGTGGATGGTTATAAGCTTTCTGGCATGTACACAGCCGATGGGGGCCAGCTGCCTTGGTATTTCCCCGTGTATGCCATAGTCTGCATGCCTGCCACGCTCATATTGGGTCACCTTTCCATCCCGCCAATGCATGCCTTTCCCATCACAAATATAATTGTTACCACCATAGCCCTGATAATAGTGGGAGGTTTTCTAAAGACAGATAATATCCGGCGCACCTTCCTTGTGTTGCTTTTGGCTGTGCATCCTGCTGTATTTTATATCAGTAATATCAGTGCGGAATCCCTTATCTACAGTCTTATGATCATCGGCTGTACTTTCTGGTACAACAGATGGTATAAAAGGGCAGCGCTTTTTGTCGCCCTGGCCGGTATGCTCAATCCCACCATCATGATAATAGGGGTGGTGATGATATTTGAGTACCTTGAATATGAGGGGTATTACTCATACATCCGGGAAAACCTGATCAACCCGCAAAAGTGGGCGGGCCTTATATCTTTTGGACTGTGCTTTGTCCCCGCTCTCATACCTATGGGCTATAATTATTACCATACCGGACATATCAATCTCACTGCTGCCACAGAGGAGCTGGTCACCGGGAATGAGACCACTCTGCAGCGTACGTGGGCTTACCTTACTGACCTGAACTACGGGATGTTTCCATATTTTCCCATTCTTTGTGTGTTAGCAGTAGTACTTTTTGTGATAGTTATCGCACGGATCAAAAATGTTTTTGCCTATGCCATGCCCCACAGATACCAAAAGCGCAGGGAGCTGATGGGAGCAGCAGCAAAGAAAAAGGCGAAAGTCGGCACCAGGTATATGGAATGGATGGTGACCTTTTTTATGAACCTGATCTTGGTGTCCACCGTGACCCACATCAACAGCGGTATGTGCGGTATAGCCAGGTACAATGTATGGCTGTCTGTGATACCAATATTTGCGATAGTCCTTTTCGGACGAGATATGGTGGATGTTTCGGCACTGCATAAAATGGCAGCAACTGCCATTACATTGGGGATCATTTTGACAGGAGGCATAGTCTATGCCTATTATCCGCATTTTGCAATGAATGTGCAGTACACGTCCTTTTCTCCTATAGCTTCGTATGCGTTGGAAAACCTGCCGGGTCTTTACAATCCCATCCCCTCTACCTTTGTGGCCAGGTCGCTGCACATCGATGGCGGATATGAATACGAGACGCCCTTTATCTACTATGGCAGGGATGGCTATGTGAGGAAGATACTGGCATCAAAAAAAGATGCGGATGATCTGCTTAAAAATTATCGATCCGCCTATAAAGACATGAAGTGGTATAACGATGAAAGCTTTGAAGACCAGGTGAATCGACTTTCTGACCGGCCGGGATATATCTCCGTTCCCGGAAGGTACAGGGTGATGATCAGGGAAGACAACTGACACAATATTGTCAGATTATTAACTTGAAAAAACATAATCTATGGTATATAATGTGACTCGTTGTGTCAAAAAGAAGGCATAAAATATTTCGTCCGGAAATGAAGATCCGGATGCATGAAAGAGAGGTAGAAAATGAAAAACGTATTAAAGAAACTCGCACTTCTGATGCTTGCAGTATCCATGACAGTTCCTGCTGTATCTGCACTTGGCATTCCCGCTGCATCTGTTGCAGAGGCTGCATCACAGAACCTCACACTTTATGTCGGTGAGAAGTATGATATCGTTTCAGCCAAGAGTGTAAAGTCAAACAAGAAGAACATCGTTAAGACAGGTACAGATAAGTCTTCAGGCTATGTTCAGCACTACATGATCGCTAAAAAGGCCGGCAAGGCAGTTGTTTCCGTAAAGAGCAAGTATGGTAACAGCACAACAAAGTACAATGTTACAGTAAAGAAGAACCCCGTTAAGGCTACCATGTCCATGACAGGCTATAAGTACCCCGAGGTACTCATTACTCTTAAGAACAGCTCTAGTCAGATTTTTGAGACAGCTACAGTAAAGTATACATTAAAGAAGGCAGATGGCTCTGTTTATGAAGAAAAAGAGATCAATGTCTACAATGTTATGCCCAAGAAGTCAGCTTATAAGACGATCTCCCTTACTTCAAGCGCAGATTTTGATCTTTCTGTTAGCGATGTCAAGGTAACCGGTGTTTACCACAATCCCAACCGTAAGTATGTGGACGCTTCATCCAAGGTAAAGCTTTCAACCGAAGATACCACAGCTGCAAAGGAGGTTGAGTCCAGCCTTACCTGCAAGAATTCCGTAAATAAGAGTGTATCCGGTACAGTTTATTATCTGCTAAAGAACTCTTCAGATGAGATCATTGGCGTTACTTCTTATTCACAGTACCTTCAGAAGAAGGCTACAGAGACAAACACACACTCCATTTATGTAGATATGTATCCCGGCTTTGACCACTATGACATGGTTGCTGGCTTCTACTATACAAAGTAATCGAGATTATATTTACCCATGGGCAGGATGATCCATCCTGCCCTATTTTGTTGCCTATGGGATTGCTTCATGATAAAGTAAGAATGGTTTTAGACGTGATGAGGCGAAAAAGACATGGTTGAAAAAAGATTAGTTTATGCGGTTTGCAGCTTAGCTTTGGGTCTGTGCATGATAACAGGATGCAGTATAAAAAATGATCCTGTTATGGAGCAAGGGTTTGATGAAGAAAACAAAACTAAGACCGAAGAGACAGTTTCTGAGGATGACTCTTCAGAAATAGAAATGGTATCGGATGATCCATCCGAAGTGGAGCCCTTTGTTTTCCGTGATGTTTTCGGTGAGGAATACGAGACCACGATAGATCCCGATATTGCGCCCAAGACATATAGCGATGATGCCTGGGTTCGTGAAGGAGATAAGCTATCCTATTATGATTTTGCTGTCTGGCAGTATTCCAACGAAGGCAGCGTTTCCGGGATAAGCGGAGCCTGCGATCTGGATATATGGATCGGCTCCCCTATGCTTGACAGTGAAGCCTTAGGACTTTAAAATATGGTTGTATTTATCCGTATTTATATGGGAGACAGGCATGGGTGTAAAAGACCCCCAGGGAATTGATCTGAAAGAAAGCACTGCAAAAAAAGACAATATCGAGATTATCATGGTGGCAATGGTCATTGTCGCCTTTTTGGCGTTTTATACCCTAAAAGTCAACGGTTTTTTTGACTTCACACATAACTACGGGATACGGGATATCACGGCTACCATAGATCAGGAAAATGTGATGCTTTTAATAGATCGTGATGAAAAGACCACCTGGAATGCTGCAACATTTTTGGGAGAGACAAAGGCTAAGCCCGGTGATCATATAACCATATATTTTGATGATGTAAGGGAGATATCCTCCATAAGGATGTATGGCGACGTGCCGGGTGATCTGATCATAAAATCTAAGGCAGATGAAGAGACCGGCGGAGCTTTTTTAAAAGCCTCTAATGGTGAGTACATATCAGACAACCCCATAAGCACCGATGCGTTGGTGATAGAGGTGGGTGGAAAAAAGAGTGTAACATGGAATATCTCGGAGCTTGAGGTAAGGTAATGATGGATAATAAGATAAAGAGCCTGGAAAAATACTTTGAACCAGCAGTCAACATAATCTGTGCCGTAATCACTGCCTGTGGTGTGATAACATCGGTACTTATGAATTTTGTGGGACGATCACTTTGGTTTGATGAGGCGGCACTTGCCTATTCCCTTTCTACCAGGGATCTTTTTGAGCTGGCAAAAACCGGTCTTGATTATGTCCAGGCGGCGCCGGTGGGATGGCTGTACCTGGAGAAGATATTTACCCTGATCTTTGGTAACAGCGACTTTGTATTACGGCTTCCTTCCATACTCTTTTACGTGGGTATGCTTGTCATAATCTACCTCTTTTCTTCGGATATCCTGGATATGGACCTGCCCCTTCTGCCCGTGGCTTTTACCGCATCACTGCCAGTGATACTTCAGTATTCCAATATGTTCAAGCCTTATATGGCTGACTGCTTTTTTACCGTGCTTTTGCTCTACGTTTACTATGGAAAAAGAGAGGACGAGGTGGACAGCGGAAGCCGGGCACTGCTCATGGGTGTGTTTTTCGGAGCAGTGATCTGGTTTTCTAATCCTGCCTGCTTTGTTATAGGCGGTATACTGGCAGCAGCCGGTCTTTTTTCCCTTTTTGAAAGAGAGTGGAAAAGGTTCTCCTGCGCAGTGCTTACAGCCCTTCCCGTGGCAGCCAGCTTTGCCTTATACTATTTCTGTTGGCTGGTAAAGATAGATGGCGGTATGTATGGATTCTGGGCTGCCTGGAAGTTTCCCATCTTCCCTAAAAACATGGATGACATTACCCAGTTTTATCTCATGGGCGCCACTCTGATGCAGCCCTTTTACAGACTAAAATGGATAATTGCAGCCATAGTTGCCGCCGGCTTTATCTTTTGCATTTATTGGAAAGCAGAGAAGATGATCGCCATCTATCTGTCCCTGTTTTTGGCGGCCTTTGCTTCATCTTTGGGGATGTTTCCGGTAAACAAGAGGATGTGGCTTTTCATATATCCCTTCATTACGCTTATAGTATTCTTTATCGGGCACAAGGCCTGGGATTTCTGTGATGTGCGGGATTGGGACGTGCTGTCAAAGGTGGTGGTGGCGATTATGGTCTTTGCCTGTGTATTAAACGGCGGCATAAGATACTATATCCACAGTGACAATGTCTGGTGGCCCCGCTACGAGGTCAAGGGAGAGTATGAGTACCTTTGCTCTATACTTAAGCCCGATGACCGGGTGTACGTCTTCTCTGCAGCGGCACCTATGTTTTTATACTACAACGACTATGAGACCGACCTCATCAGCCCCCGGGACAAGCACCTTACCCCTCACTATGATGTGGAAGTATATGTGGGAGATGAGCCACTGGGAGAGGCCTTTGACTGTCGTGAGGATCTGGACTTTATACTGGAGGGCGGCGACTGCTATATTGTGATGTCTGATACCTGGGACGATCCGGCGGCAAGCAAGGTGCTCTGGGATACTACGGCGCAGTACGGCACTATGGAGCAGATATACTTTGAACATGATACGCCGTTGTATCATTTTGTAAAAAACGGGGAGTAGAGATTCTTCGCTTCGCTCAGAATGACAAGGGGCAACGCTCAGAATGACAAGGGGCAACGCTCAGAATGACAAGGGTGCATTGATTGGAGTGACAAAGGAGCAATACTTGGAGTGACAGAGGGGCGATGCTTGGGATGGCAGCAGTATAGGGTGATGGATAGAATAGACTTATCAAAAACAAAAAACTTTGCGGTGCTTTTGGCGGTGGTGGCGGCCGGTATGTTTGTATATGAGCTTACCTGTTGCAACGAGTTTATAGCTTATATGGACGGATACTATACCTACAAGTACCTGCCGGACTTCATCATAGATCACAATTTTGATTACTACGTCAAGTTCCCCATGGGAACCGCCATATGTGAGCTGCCCTTTTTTCTGGTGGCCCATGTCATCACCCTGATAACCGATCCGATGGCTGCCACCGGTTTTGGCGGAGCCTATGAGACCGCTATCGGACTTGGTGGCATTTTCTATTTTTGCCTGGGTTTTTCCTTTTTATATGCTTCATTAAAAAAAATATTCGGAGGCAGTGCCGCATTTTTGACCTGCCTTTGCCTGATGCTTGGCACACCCTTGATCCTGTATGGGACAAAGTACGCGGCCTTTTCACACATCTATACCTTTGCGGTGTCGGCGGTGCTTCTGTATCTGACAGAGATCATTGATGAAAGTCACTTTGAACGGGCAGTAAGCCTGGTTATGGGTATCTGTGTGGGCATGCTCTTTCTGATAAGAAACGTAAATGTTTTTTTTGTTCTGATCTATGTGCTTATGTATGTGGGAATGACGGGTGAGTTTGCCGGGCATTTTAAAAAGCTCTTTAGTTTGGACCGGCTGCCGTACAATCTGGCCGGAGCGATCATTATCATCCTGCCACAGCTGTATCACTGGCACAGGATCTTAGGCAGCTGGCTTCCAAATACATACTCGGATGAAAGCTTTATCTATGCGGCATCTCCAAAGCTTTTGGAGGTCTGGTTTTCCGATGCCAAGGGCTACTTCATCTTTGCTCCGGTGATGATACTATCCGTGGTGGGCTTTTTTTTCATGGCCCGTACAGAGGGGAAAAAGTATCTGGCCGGCAGTATTGTGCTTTTTGCCTTCGAGTCATACATGACGGCAGCCTGGTGGTGCTGGTGGATGGGCGGCGTGTACTCCATCAGGAGTTTTTTAGATATCACGGTTTTCATGGGTATTCCCATGTGTGCGTTCTTTGTATGGTTTTTGAAAACGGCAGCAGAAAAGGGATGCGCGGTAACCATTGCCGGTATTGTCGTAGTGGCAGTGTTCTTTTATATTAATTTTGCACTGCTTCGGGGAGCACAAAGGGGTATCATTAACGAAACCCTGTCCGGCTGGTGGCAGATCAGGCAGTCGCTATTACTAAGATAGGGATCATATTGTTCAATGAGCGAGAATAAAAAGATCAATTTAATACTGGTGATGGCGGTCATGTTTTCCTCCCTGCCGCTTTTTTTTCATGGTATAGAGGGGCATTTCGGGCAGGATCTTGGCTTCCATATCAACAGGATCGAGGGGCTGTATCTGGAAATGAAAAATGGCGTGTTACCGGTGAGGATGCAGCCCTTTTGGATGGAGGGCTACGGATATCCCGTATCCATCTACTACTGTGATCTGTTTTTGTATTTCCCTGCTTTTTTGAGGCTTCTTGGTGTGCCTGTGGTGGCAGCTTATAAGGTATTCCTGCTGGTCATAAACATAGCAACGGTAATGGTCGCCTTTTACAGCTTTTCCGGGATAACAGGAGACGGACTTTTAGGCGCATTGGGTGCTTTTGTATATGCCACCTCCAACTACCGTCTTTTAGATCTTTTTATCAGGGCAGCGGTGGGAGAGTATACTGCGCTCTTGTTTTTGCCCCTGGTCCTCTACGGAGTCTGTGCGCTCTATGGGTGGTGTGCATCTGACGATGGCAGCGTGGATGGAATTCGCCGTGAAGCGGTAGTACCACTTACTGTAGGTATGTCAGGCATTCTTTTATCCCATATGATGTCCCTTGAGATAGTAGGGATATGCCTTATTGTTGTATGTCTTTTGAATCTCAAAAAAACCTTTTCAAAGGAAATACTTTTGACATATCTGATTTCAGCAGGGTTTACACTGTTGATAACTGCCTGGTTTACAGTACCCTTTGTGGATTACTTCACTACCGAAACCGTCAGGATAAATGAGGTGGTGGGAAATGCCAGGCAGATCCAGGAAAGCGGGACCAGACTTTATGAGTTTTTTGACTTTTTCATGATACCCTTTTCAAATCTCGAATCTTATATTACGGATGACAGGATGCTAACTACTCCGGGCATGGTTTTGATGGGGACTGTCATAGCCTCTGTGGCATTATTGCTGTCACACCGGGCTGACAGGCGTGTAATGATCCTTACTGTTTCTTCCATGGGGCTGCTATTTGTTTCATCTGATATCTTTCCATGGAACTGGTTGGGAAAGTCGGGAGCTCTCGGGGATCTTTTGGCACAGGTACAGTTTCCGTGGAGGTATATCGGGATAGCCACGGCAGTTATTACTTTGCTTTTGCTGACGATATTATCCGGAGCAAAAAAATACGGTCGTGTGGCTGCGATAGTAATATCGGTGGGAGCACTCATGTGCGTCTGGTTTACGGGAGTCTACGGGAAGTATGCTGAGCTTGATACCTTTATGACTACGGCTGATCTTGACACCTATGACATGGGATTTATCGAGTATCTCCGCCCGGATGCCGTCAGGGAGGACTTTACCCACAAAATCAGGGTAATAAGCGGCAAGGGAGAGGTCACGGAGCTTTATCGCAAAGGCACTGCCTTTGATCTGTTTGTGGCATCTGAGAAAGGAGCCACAATAGAACTTCCCGTCTTAAATTACAAGTATTATGTTCTTACCGATGAAAAGGGCCGGGAATATGAAATAACAGATGGAGAAAATGATGAGATCTGCTTTGATGTGGATGCGGATTTTGAGGGGGTCATTTCCCTAAGATATGTGGTTCCGTGGTTTTGGCATGCGGCGGAGCTTGTTTCATTGATATCATTAGTGTTATTCACCTATTTTTGTACAAGAATACTATTTAAAAAAAATGAATGAGTGCTATAATACTTTCTATTGCAGTATTATTGGTTATCTTGGTGGATATGATGAAAAACAGATTTGGCTTTTTTTTGATATTATCACTGGTTTTGTTCCTTTTCCCGCTGTCAGCTGAGGCTAAGGAAAAAATATCTTTATATTATGACGATGTATACTCCTTTTCGGAGGCTTATCCGGACTGCTCCATAAAGGAGATCCGTACCCAAAAAGTAACTTCTTATCAGGTCAGAGCCTGCAAGGTGATGGATGAGTACGACACCGATGTTTTAATAAGCTATGGTGAGGATGATACCACAGTTTTGGCTGTGGGCTGTGGCAAAGCAGTAGTCACCTTAGTGGATAATACCGGTGCATCAAATGAGGTGGATGTCTATGTCAAGGCTGCTCCTCTTACGGTTATGTATCTGTCCGGCCAGAGCAACATGCAGGGTATCAACCCAAAGATCAAACAGCGTTCAGGTGATTCCATAGCCTGCAAAGAGGGTACTGTTTATGATACGGCCTATGAATTGGGCGGTGATTTTCCCTTTGTCCGTGGTGATGTTGAAAATATAGTTCCGGGAAATCTGGGAGGACTTATCCAGCTGGCGCCCAACGGTGAGGAGCTGCCTGTTCCCACTGATGTGCTTACTACTGCCGGTACGGGAAAGACAGGTCCCGATTCCGGTCTCGGCTATGAATGGAACCGTTTGACGGGAGATAAGGTATATGTGGTCAATGCCGCTCTCGGTGCCACCTATATCGCTGACTGGCAACCGGGTAAGCCCTGCTTTGATTCCATGCGTAAGATCTTTGAAACGGCAGACCGTACCGTAGAAGCAGAAGAAGATGCGGGTCATTACAGACTAAAAAAGAATCTGTTTTTCTGGATGCAGGGTGAAGAGGATACAAAAACCTCCATGGCTGCCTACCGCAAGGACTTTTTACATATGATCTCCAAGATAAGATCTGTGGTTGATGTTGACAAGATCGGCATCATAACCACCCGTGCTTATGCCGGATCTGATAAGGGTTCCCTTGTGATGTCAGGGCCTCGTGTGGCATTTTATGGCCTGGCAAACAGTAAGAGTGCTTCTGACAAGGATATCTATATCGTCTCATCGGCCCATGAGCTGTGGACGAGCGATGAAGCTGTAAAGGCTTATTTTTCGCTTGGGTATAAGAGTGGAAGACTGGAGTATCCTCTGCGTCCCAAAGCTTCTATGAAGAATAAGCTCCCCACCAAATTATCCCAGGTTCTGGGTAAGGATGGACATTTTTGGCAGATCGGACATAACGAAAACGGGATAACAGCCGCTCGGGGCATGTATGATGTGCTTAATGACGGAAAGGCTGTTTCCGCTTCCTGGATCGACGAGGAAGGCAGCGAAATAAAAAAAGTAACCCTAAAAGAGGGCGAGGAGACCACGCTGATCACCAGAGTGACCGATTCATCTGAATCAAAGGATGTGACCTGTAAGCTTGAGGGGGTAAAGGGAAAGTACTCTATCAGGGATGGAATCCTTTTTGCTTCAAAAAAGGGCAAGGGTTATATTGTTGCATATAAAAAGAACGGGAAGGTATTAAGCAGGATACCTGTTACCATTGAAAAGAACAAAAAGATCAAGCATAAAAAAACCAAGTCAAAAAAGAAGTGACTAATACTTTATGAGCCGTCTTACCGGGGTAAGTACCAGTCTTATCAGCATAGCGGTAAGATAGCTTGTTACAAAGAATATCCCGGTCAGGACCAAAAGCGCTGCCAGTGAATAGGTGATCCCGGCGAGGGGACCGCTTTCGGGATGATACAGCCTGTCATATATCAGGGAATTAAGCTGGTATTCATTCCTTGATATCAGGATGTACAGTGGGTGGATCAGATAGACGCTGTAGGTAAAGGAAGCCAAAAATGACACTGCCGGCCCGCTAACATATCGTTTGTCCTTTTGATATGTGGGTAAAAAGAGAATGCATATCAACGCTGCGGAAATGAGACTTGATACGGAAAACCAGTATGTGGTATATATCTCATCACCTATGACGAGATAATAGTCAGCTATCGGGAAGCGTAAAAGCTCAAGACCTACAAGACCAAAAGCCGCCACCACTCTGATTTTTACGGTATTTAGCATATCACGGTATTTGAATATCAGATGACCCCAGACTGTGCAGAGGGCCGATGGTAAAAATACACCCATACCTGAGAAGCCAAAGCTTAAGAATGTATTGTACATGACCTCGTTGAAGATGACGAGCAGCACCGAAAAGATGACGAAAAACCGTTCCCGCTTTTCATCCTTTGACAGGAAATCCACAAACCCCTTTAAAAGTGGAAAAAAGAAACAGATCCAAAGGTAGGCAAAGGGGTACCAGTATATATCGTTTGCCCTGAAGGTGATGATGGCAATGATAAGATCAAAGCTTTCCTGCGGGGTGGGGATGCCCTTTAAAAAGCTGTTGTAGATAAAGATCATCACGGCAGCAGGTAAAAGCACCTTAAGCAGGGCCCGTTTCCAAACCTTAAGGGTTTTTTCCGAGTGATAGATAAAGTAACCGGTCACCATGAAAAAGATCGGGTTAGATATGGGAAAAATGTGAAAAAAAAGGGTCCTGAGCGTGGATGTATCCTCCGGGAAATGCATCAAATAAGTGCAGTGGCCCATTATAACAAAGATACACGCGAAAAGTTTTGTAATATCCGGAAACAAATAGTGTTTTTTCATAAAGCAAGTATAACATAAAATGGCTGGAATAAAAGGAGAAAAAAAGAATAGAGCATTTGCCCCACTGCTTGTCGTATCTGTATGCGTACTGGTGTGGCTTTTTGGTTTACTCCTTACACCCAGGTATGTGACGGTGGAGGACTGGCTTACCACTACCACGTATAAGAGCTTTTATGCAAAGGAAAGGGACAGTATTGACGTGGTAATCTTAGGAAGTTCTCGTGCCCAGTGCTCCGTGGATCCCGCCATCATCTCGGATGAAACCGGACTTTCAGCTTACAATCTCTCCTGCGAACAGCAGAACCTTTTGATAACCTATTACTGGCTTTTGGAGTGTCTCAGGACGCAGGATCCAAAGGTGGTACTTTTGGACACCGGATACCTTTTTGATAACGAAAACCTCCCTCTTTTTTCCGAGCCACACACCAGAAAGGCCCTTGATTTCATGAAGTGGTCAGATGTTAAATTAAAAGCAGTACTGGACATGAAAAGCCATAACCCCGATGAGGATGTGCCCGGATATTTTATCCCTCTGTTAAGATACCACGACAGATGGAAGGAGCTTCCCGTCGATCTGTCCGGGGGAGAGGACTATGACGGTTTTTGTCCACTCACCGGTGATCTCAATGATTACAGGGATGTGGTGAAGTTTAAGGCATATGACAAGACCAAAGAGTCTGAGGATATGAATGCCATATCCAGGGAATACCTTGATAAGATATATGATCTGTGTGATAAAGAGGGAATAGAGCTTATACTTTTTACCTCCATGTCAGCAGAGGAGTCTGCAAAAAAGCATATGACAAACCAAAGCTACGCAGACGAAAAAGGAATAAAGCTCATAGACTTCAATATGAAGGATACATATAAGGAGAGCGGACTTAGCTTTTATGACGATGCAGACAGCGGTAATCACCCGAATCTTAGGGGCGCCCGGAAGATTAGTCTTTATCTGGCAAAGGAACTGGAGGATGCTATATGAGTATGACATCCTTAACGTATTTTCTTTTAGTGGCAGCAACGGTCTTCATCTATTATATCGTTCCGAAGAGATTTAGGTACGTCGTTTTGCTCGTTGCCTCCATGGTATTTCTGGGCAGATCGCAGTCTATCGCCGCGCTTTCTCTTACGGTGGGTACATCGCTTTTTGTTTTTTTGATCTCCCTCGCCCTGGGCAGATGTAAGCGGGGAAGAGGATTTTTGGCCATGCTGGGTGTGCTTGTCCCTGCGATTCTGATGATATTCCTAAAGGATATCCTTAAAAGTGACAGCTTCGTGGTACCCATAGGCATATCCTATTATTCCCTTGTGCTCATAGGATATATTATGGATTCATACTGGGGTACGGATGAGTGCGAAAGGAACCCGCTTAGATTTTTGTCCTTTACCACCTTTTTTCCTATAATGACGCAGGGCCCGGTGACCTCCCACAGACTGCATGCTAAGGATGTCACAAAGGGATGGGATCTTTCAATCGAAAACATAAAGGCAGGCACTGCGAGGATCCTTTTTGGCCTCTTAAAAAAACTGGTCATCGCAGGACGTGCCGGTGTCTATGTTGATGCTGTTTATTCGGATCCAAAAACCTACAGCGGTATCTATATCCTTTTGGCCATGCTCCTGTTCGTAGTACAGCTTTATATGGACTTTTCAGGTTGCGTGGACATTGCACTTGGGACCGGAAGACTTTTCGGCATTACACTGCCGGAGAATTTTGATCATCCATTTTTATCGAAAAGCTATGCTGAATTCTGGCGCAGGTGGCATATTACCCTGGGTGAGTTTTTAAAGGGCTACATCCTCTATCCCATTTTAAAGACACCCCTTATGCAGGGCTTTGGGGAGCATACAAAAAGAGTATTTGGGAAAAAGACCGGTAAAAAGATACCTGTATGGTGTGCACTTTTTGTTTCCTGGTTTGTGATCGGGTTCTGGCACGGTGGCAGGTTTAACTATATTTTTGGCGTAGGTATATTTTGTGCAGTGATAATTGTCGGATCCGAGATTTTGACGCCACATTTTACGGCCATTAAAAAGGCTATTGGGATAAAAGAAAAAAGCAGATGGTTTGCTGCTTTTCAGGTGATCCGTACCAATCTGATCTTTATGGTTGCGCTTTCATTTTTCAGGTCCTACGACGGAGTTGTGGCGGGCTTTCACAGATGGAAGCTTTTGTTTACCGGTATATCCGGCGGGTTTTCATACGGTCTGATACCGGATGCCTTTGGCATGGATGCAAAGGACTTTTACGTCATGCTTATTTTTACCCTGATCGTCATGATGGCCGGATCAGTTACGGATAAAAGCAAAAAAAGCCTTTACGATACGATAGGGGATTGCCCATTTGCACTTAGGTATGTGGTGTATCTGGGACTTATCATGTCGGTACTGCTTTTTGGACAGTACGGTACGGGCTACGATGCCGCCGCATTTATTTATCAGAAGTTTTAAGGGTTTGAGGATAAAGGGATGAACGAATACAGATTTGAAGACTTAAGTGTCGGTATGGAAGAGACTTTTTTGGTCAAGATAACAGAGGAGATGTATGACAGATTTCTGGCCATTTCCGGAGATGACAATCCACTGCATACAGACGAGGACTTTGCCAAAAGTTTTGGGTTTTCATCAAGGGTTGCCTATGGTATGATGATAGCGTCTTTTTTTTCGACATTGGGAGGCGTCTATCTGCCCGGAAGATACTGCATCATCCAGGGCGTCAGCATGGACTTCAGAGCCCCGGTATATGCCGGCGATGAGCTTACCGTCACGGGAAGCGTCGCTGAGCTTTTTCCTTCGGTTTCGTCAGCCCAGATTAAGGTCGTAATGAAAAACAGTGATGGGAAAAAGGTGGTAAGGGGAAGACTTAAGGTAGGATTTTTGAAATGAGCGGGACTATACTTATCACAGGTGCATCCGGCGGTATGGGCCGTGCCCTGGTGGATCTGATAGCAGATGATTACGAAAGGATCATATGCCATTACCGAAATGACAGGGAGACCATGGAGGCTTTCGCTGACAGATACGGTGATAAGATCGTTCCTGTATGCGCGGACTTTTTAAAACCCGGCGATACCCAAAGGATGCTGGATAAGATAAATGGGATGGGACTTTTGCCGGACCATTTTGTCCATCTTAGTGGACTATCCAGGCCGCCTGTACATTTTCATAAGACGGTATGGGAGGACTTCAAAAAGCAGATCGCAGTGTCAGTTGAGCCGGCTTATGATATCACAAGTCATCTTATCCGGGGGATGAAAAAAAGAAAGTCCGGCCGGATAGTATTTATGCTCAGCGCCTACGTGACCGGTACACCTGATAAATACCAAAGCGATTACGTCACTGGTAAATATGCCCTTTTGGGACTTATGAAATCACTGGCGGCGGAGTATGGAGAATACGGGATAAGGGTCAATGCCGTCTCTCCGGCTATGACAGACACCGGCTTTATAAAGGATCTGCCGGATCTTTTGATCGAGACCAATCTGGCGGCGCACGGGAGGGATGCACTTTTGGATCCGGTATCTGTCGCAGAAAGGATAAGATACCTTTTATCCGACGAGGCTTATGACATTAACGGGGAAAATATTCTGATAGATTAGAGGAGAGATGCGATGACAAGAGAAGAGATATTTAATAAGATGAACGAGGTATTCAGGGAGGTTTTCGATGATGAGGACATAACCGTTACCGATGAGACTACCTCTGATGATATCGAGGACTGGGATTCACTTGAGCACATCAATCTGGTGGTGGGCATGGAAAAGGCCTTCGGTGTAAAGTTTAACGTGGGCGAAGTAAATGCCTTAAAAAATGTGGGAGAGATGGCGGATCTTATAGCTTCAAAGTTGTAAGGGTGTGGATTGTGTTATGATCAAAGAGCTTGCTTATCCTTTTGATGCGTCTGCCATCATGTCAAAGAAAAAGAAGTTAAAGAGGATACTCACTGAGGATACCACGGGCTTTCTTAGGAAAAGGATTGCCATACTCGGTGGCTATTCCACCTCGGACATAAAAAAGATCCTGGAGCTGTTTTTGCTGGATCAGGGGATCCTGCCGGAGTTCTATGAGTCCGAATACAACAAATACTACGAGGACGGGATGTTTGAAAATGAGGAGCTTTTAAGCTTTGCCCCTGACGTGATATATGTCTGCATCTGCGTCCATAATATAAATGGCATGCCCTATCCAAATGATGATGCCGATACCGTAAATGACAGGCTTGAGGCAGAAGCATCCAGGCTTAGGGGACTTTTTGATCATCTTGCGAGTGAGTATCATGCTCCCATTATCTGCAACAATTTTGAATACCCCTATGTCAGGCCTCTCGGTAACAGGGAAGCCTATGACCGTACGGGCTCTGTGAATTTTGTAAACAGGCTTAATCTGCGCCTGGCAGAGTATGCCTCATCTAATGAGAACTTTTTCATCTGTGATGTGAATTACATATCGGCAGCTTTCGGGTTACTGAAGTGGAGCGACCCTTCATATTGGTATATGTACAAGTATGCCGTGGCGCCGGACGCCATCCCCTATCTCGCCTTCAATGTTTCCAATATGATAAAATCCATTTTCGGTATGAATAAAAAAGCTCTAAGCCTGGATCTGGACAACACCCTCTGGGGCGGCGTGATCGCTGAGGACGGAGTGGAAAATATCGAGATCGGACAGGAGACGGCAACCGGCGAGATCTATTTGGGATTTCAGGAATACATAAAGACCTTAAAGGATATGGGCATCCTCCTTACCGTCAATTCAAAA
>CAMOFS010000006.1 GCA_946613735.1 uncultured Lachnospiraceae bacterium
AACCGACTTGCCCTGCCACTGGCCTATAAATGCTCTGAGGTGATCCTTGTAATCCTCAAAATCACCACAGGCCAAAAGGCCCTCATCCGCATTTATCACGGAGGGATCCAGAGCCTGGTCCGGATCATCTGTCTCTATAAGATCATCCTGAGGCTTTATGGGCTTTTTTTCAACCCTTAGGAACCTGCGTACCGTCTCCTTTAGCTTGTCAGCCTCAATGGGCTTGGGCAAATACGCGTCAAAGCCAATATCCATGTATTTTTTCTCCGAACCCGACAGGGCGTCGGCAGTCAGCACAACGCAGGGTGTATCATGGTTTTTCGCACGCTCATCTCCACGGATGGTCTTAAATACCTCAGGTCCGTCCACAACCGGCATGAAGGCATCCAAGAGTATCAGGTCAAACTTTTTGATCTTTAGGATGGCGAGCGCCTCCCGGCCTCCGCCGGCAGTAGTCACATGGACACCCGTATCCTTAAGGAAGCCCTCAACCACCTTGATGTTCATCTCATTGTCATCCACCACCAGCACCTTTTTGCCGGAACCGTCAAATGCAGTCACTGTATCATCAAGCCTGGTCTCGATCTCCCTGTTGCTGACGTCCCTGATGGTATCACCCTTGATGTATTTCTGGGGTATGGTGATATAGGTCATGGTACCCATGCCGTAGTTGCTCTGGACACTTATGGTGCCCCCCATTTTTTCAACAAAGCTCTTTACGATAGAAAGCCCTATACCGGTACCTTCCACGCCTCTGGCCTTGTCCTCGTTGACCCTCTTATAGGTCTCAAAGAGGTTTTTAATGTCCTCTTCCTTGATACCTATACCGGTATCGGTGATCTGTATCATCAGCTGCACCCGGTCGCCATCAGATACCTCGCCCCTGACGCAGAGGACTACAACTCCCCGCATGGTATACTTGACGGAATTATTAAGTACATTGACAAGGATCTGGCGTATGCGCACAGAATCGCCCACCAAAAGATCGGGCAGACCCTGATCTACATCGGCGATATAAGTAAGCCCCTTGTCCTTGACTCGTGAGCCTATAATGATCTCCACATCGGCCAGCATATCCGAAAGGTGATACTCCGCTTCCACGAAGTCTATGTTGCCGGTCTCTATCTTGGAGATATCTAAAACCTGGTTGATAATGGTAAGGAGTGCATCCCCGGCCTGCCTCATATCCCTGGCATGGTCTATGGTGGCGAAATCATGGGACTCCTTAAGGATCATCTCGTTAAGTCCCATGAAGGCATTAAGAGGTGTGCGGATCTCATGGGACATATTTGCCAAAAAGGTACTTTTTGCCTCATTGGCCGCCAATGCCTCCTCCCGCGCTTTTTCCAGGGAAGCCGTCATCTCCATAAGCTGCGCATAGTCCTCAGTCTCTATGCTAAGGTAGATAACGAAAAGCACCAAAGATGACATAAGCCCGCTAAGCGTAAAGATATTACCCAAAAGGGGCTGGGCCACCATACCCAGTACCATGAGCAAGCCCGCAACATACATGGTCATGCGGGATCTTGGCCGCAGGTTCTTTAGGTTAGTGATGAAAAACACCAGACCACAGGTATATCCAAACAGTGGCATACCTATTCCGATGGGCCAGTACAGCGGGCCATGCAAAAACCTGTGCTCCGTAAAGCTATACAGGGAAATGCTCCCATCCCACATATTTTTTACTATGAAAAAGAAATATACCAGTATAAAAAGATATTCAAAGACCTTAAAGCCCCGCTTCACCTTTTTACCAAAGACAAGGCTAAGATAGGTGATAAGCCCAAAGCCATAAAGCATTACAAAAAGATAGGAGGCTATATTGACTGTGTTAAGGCTGTAGTAAGCCATTGTCGTAGGCCTCAGATCTCCCATCCAGGCGCGGGTCACCTCAGTATAGATGATGATCATACTAAAGGCCGTAAGACGACGAAAGGCCCTGGTCTCCAGGGTCTTGCGCTTGGTCTGCCTGGCAGAAAAGATAATAAGTATGATGTTAAAAAGAATAGCAGAGGCCTCAATATGGGCCTCCGGGTGTCTTAAAAGTACATCAACCATAGATCAATCAATACCCTCTGACTCTATTTCATAGAACCCGAAAGAATCCTTACCCTTTTTCTTGACTTTGTACAGCGCCTGATCAGCCCTCTGGAACATGGTCTCATAGGGTACCTCCATTCCCTCAGGCTTTTCATAGGCACCTATACTGGTGGTCACCACTATGTCCGGGCTGCCGGTAACTATACCGTGCATGCCGTCCCTGACACGGTCAAGGCAAGCCTCAACATCCGCGCGTTTGACCTCTTTTTTGAAAAACATCATGAACTCGTCTCCACCCATGCGGCCAACGATAGCCTGATCTCCACCAACGTTGCGAAGAATGGTCGCCACACTTTTTAAAACATGGTCACCGGCAGGATGTCCTAAAGTATCATTAACATTTTTAAAGTTGTCCACATCCACTATGCAGAGTGTGCACCTCTCCTTGGAATACTTTTTATTGTACTTAAGGAGCTTTTCCTCTACAGCACCGCGGTTGTATATCTGTGTCAGCACATCCTTTCTTGCCATCTCCTTGACCAGCTCTCCCTGGAGATAGGTGCTGTTGCGGAATTGATAGACCAGGTAGGAAAGATATATCCCCATGAACATGCCCAAAAGCGCCGCAAAAAGATTGATGGAGAATATCTCCTCGGACTTAAAAATATAAGAGGCCACGATCAGAGCCACAGACTCGATCACCGTGGAAAAGACCGAGGTATACCAGGAGAAAGTAAATGATGGTATAAAGCCTATCATGATTGGCGCAAAATATATGGCACTCTGAGGCATCCAGGGCGGAGCCACCGATATCAGGACCACAAAAGACATCACATACAGCTGGAAGATCAGACAGGTAGCCTGCACCTCCTTGAAGCTGCGCTCCTTGTTGCGGTGTCTTAAAAATATATAAGCAACAACACATACCTGGACAATAAGCGCATCACGATATATGAAAGTGATCCCCCAGTGTGAAAACTTCAGGGGAATGATGATATTGTATGCAATAAGTATAGCTGTGTACAGTATCCCTACCGTACACAGCACTCCCTGGTTACGTTTTGCGATTGACTCAGACTCTGCCTCCAGATAATCCTTGGATATGCTGTTAAGCTGAGCCACTTCCTTGAAAACACTGTCCATGGCCGCTCCCCATGCGGTGACTGACTATACCGAACTCTCCGGTCTTTTATTCCTGCTCTATCGCTTCTGTGGAGATCTCGGATGCATCTACCTTGAACTCCTTGATTATGCGATCGAGATCATTGGCTGACTGGCTGACATTGTTGCCGTTTTCTGCCAGTATCTCAACACTGGTGTTAACGGTATCTGTGGTGGCATTGAGCTCCTGGGCCGTTGCGGCATTCTCTTCTGAGATAGCCGACAGATTCTCGATAAGCCCGGATATATTGGCAACACCATCGCTTAAGTTCTGGTTGGCCGCGTGAAGCTCGTCCACGGTAGAGTTAATGTTCTGGATGCCGTTGGCAATATCGGCAAAGCTGTTGCTGGTCTCCTCCACAGCCTCCTTCTGTCGGCTGACATATTCACGCACATTCTCACTCTGTTTGGCCGCATTGTCTGTATTATGCTGAAGGTCAGCTAACATCTCATTGATGATATTGACTGAATTGGCCGACTGCTCTGACAGATCCCTGATCTCGTCTGCCACAACTGCGAAGCCCTTGCCTGCCTCTCCCGCACGGGCTGCCTCGATAGAAGCATTGAGCGAAAGCAGGTTGGTCTGGCTGGCAATGGATGAGATAAGATCCGAAGCCTCGGAGATCTTTTTGGTAGACTCCTCAATACCGTCAATAACCTCAAATATCTCCTCAAAAGCCGTAACACTCTGGTCTGTAATGGTCTTAAGGCCTTCCACTCTCTGGAGTCCCTCATCCGTAACCTGTCGGATCTGAGCGGAAACCTCCGCAAGAGTATTGGCATTAGAGGAGTTCCTTTGCATCATCTCGTCCACGGTGGACATATGGCTGGCAATGTCCGCAATATCCGTAGCCTGTGATGTGGCTGTGTTGGCCAGCTCTGATGCAGCGCTGTTGATATGGGCGATGGAACCTGAAGTCTCCGAAGTGCTATGCCCCATCTGGGTGGAGGACTCAGCAAGTGCCATGGATGATCCCTGGAGCATGGATATCATCTCCAAAAGGTGACCCTGAACATCCCTTGCCGCACGGTTAAGTGTGCAGATCTCATCTGTACCCTCCAGAGGCTTGATGGTGTCTGTAAGGTCGTTTTGGGCAATAGACTCGATCTTGCCGGTAACATAGGCAAGATTGGTTCTTATATATCGGATAATATAGATGGCAAATACCACCACAACAAGAAGGATCACTATGATGATCGCAATGATGGAAATAAGTTTGGTATGGATCTCAGACTGCAGCTGTCCCTTTTCATAGGAGGCATAACTCTCAACCACCTCACCCATAGCGTCAATGGGCTCACGGACCATAACAAAATAGGTATCGGCCTGCTTGTACTTGTTGGTGGTAAGCCCCTGGGGATTGGCCAGATCCTGCCACGCCTTAAAGTTGGACTCGAACTTCTCTATGGAAGAATTGATATCATTACCATCCGAGGAATACTTGCCGAGGTCGGGATACTTTTCAACTATCGCCTTGATGCTCTGGACTCCGTCATAGGTCTGCTGTGCATTCTCCGCAAAGCCATCAGTATAATCTGCAGAAGGCTCATTGCCGGACATGATCTCACCAAAGGCCTGCTCCTGGGCCAGTCTTGCCTGATACAGGTCACGGTCTGCCGTGATCACAAGATCCGTAACATTGAAAAGCTGCTCATAATAAATCTTTTCGGACTCTTCCATGGCATCGTTGACCTCAGACGCCAAAAGCAGCATTCCTATGATAGCAGCAATCAGCATGGGCATTGCTGCCAGCATAAGCTTAACGCGGATAGATAAATTCTTCATGTTAACCCTCCATTCCCTCAAAAACCTGCGTCTGTTTTAGTAAAGAATTCTGATATTATCAAAGAAAACGCATAATAATTATAATACAACGCAAATTACTTTGCCATTAAAAATCTTTAATTGAAGCCCATGATCCTCTGGGAGACCTTGTATGCCTTGACGGACAGATACCGTCCCAGCCGCCCCGGAAGGTTCATGGATCCCCCCATAACACCGTACCTAAGATGCCTGTAGGTACGCCTGTCCTTATCTTTTATATATTTCCACAGTTTTTTTACCTTGGCCAGATTCACCGGATCGCGGCTTACATATCCGATGGCCGATGATACAACAGTGATGGTCTCGAGATAAGAAAGCATGTACTTTCTTAGATGATCATCGATGTCCATCTCATACAGATTGTAAGCATCGATCATGAGGTAATTGACCTTGAGCTGTTGGTCTATGCGGGAGATCATGATCTGCTCCGTGACCGACTGCCCCTCTCGCCCGATAAAATACCTGTAAAAGTCCACATCCAGATAATAAAGTGTCTTAACGTAAGGCAAAGGAATGTATACGAAAAGATTGTCCACATAAAAGGTGTGTTCCGGCAACACCAGCCCACACTCGCGCAGCATCTGCGTCCTGTAGGTAACCGAGTGCATGAGTATGGAAAAGCCTCTGATATTGTGCTTCATGCCATCCCATCCGATGACCTCTCCCTTGGGGAAAAGCGGGCCGTAGAACATCCTGCGATGCTGATCCGTGGAGATCTTTTCATATACGTAATTAGTCAACAGCATGTCAACCGGAGTGCCTGCATCCACAAGCCGGTGAAGGGTATCCAAAACCTGCCTGTATGCATCGGGATCCACCCAGTCGTCCGAATCCACCACCTTGTAATACATACCACTGGCAGCGGCAAGCCCCGCATTGACTGCGGAGCCGTGACCGCCGTTTTCCTTGTGGATAACCTTTACTATGTCAGGATAATGTCTGGCATAGGAATCGGCAATATCTCCGGTATTGTCCATAGAGCCATCATCCACGATGATGATCTCAACGTCATCTCCACCGGGGAGCAATGACTCTATGCACTTTCCCATATATGCAAATGAATTGTAGCATGGTATTGCAAAGCTTATAAGCTTCATAAAATGTCCTCTTAGAAATCAGTAAGTTCTGCTGCACGCTTCTCTAAGAATGCGCCCATGCCTTCCTTTTTGTCGTGTGTGTCATTGACCACTCCGAAGAGATTAGCCTCCATCTCAACTGCGTTATGGATGTCCATATCATAACCGTTGTTGATGGCAGCCTTAGCAACTGCGTTGGCATAGCTTCCCTTTGAAATGATCTTCTTAGCCATAGCCTCACAGGTAGGATAAAGCTCCTCAGTGGAAACAACCTTGTTGACAAGACCGATGCGGTATGCCTCCTCTGCGTTGATGTTATCGCAGGTAAAGATCATCTCCTTGGCACGGCCCATACCTACAAGACGCGCAAGTCTCTGTGTGCCGCCGAAGCCGGGAATGATGCCCAGGCCTGTCTCAGGCTGTCCGAAAATGGCATTATCAGAAGCGATCCTGATATCACATGCCATGGCGATCTCGCAGCCACCGCCCAATGCAAAGCCGTTAACTGCAGCGATGGTTACCTGTCTCATCTCCATAAGCTTGAAGAAAGGCTTGCTTGCCTTGATGCCGAAAGCCCTTGCCTCGGGTGCAGTAAAGTTGACCATCTCGGAGATGTCAGCCCCTGCCACGAAAGACTTGTAGGGATTATCCTTTTTGTCGGGACCGCCTGTAAGGATGACTACCTTGACGTCATCTCTTGCCTCAATCTCATCCAGAGCCACTGTAAGCTCCTCAAGTGTCTCGGAATTGAGCGCGTTAAGCGCTGCGGGACGTGAGATGGTAAGTCTTGCGATCTCGTCTGCTACCTCAAGCTTAAGATTCTTGAAATCTGCCATTTTAAACCCTCCTTATTGGTATATCATTTGGAGCCCCCTTGGCTCCCTCTAAACTAATCTAAATGATACTAAATATCAGGTAAAAAAGCAACAGAAAAGAGGGCAGCCAATGCCGCCCTCCAAAGACCGTATCAATAAGATAATTCTTTGTTTTCTCCTATAATACCCGGATGGGCACCCTGCTTTATAAGAGGCTCTCTTTCGGGATGGGCGATGACCCATTTGTTCTTTTGGAGTAAAAGCTTTTTCTCCGGATCCTCTCCAACCATTTTCGCATCGCCGCAGTTACAGCCCTCGGGCCTCTTTTCCAGGGGAGTGTTGGTCCCACGCGGCAGTACGACTATTCCTCTGAAGCCTTCGTCTGTAACCTTGAGGGGGCTTAAGTGGAGCGTGGTCTCATACATCTCAATAGCACATCCCTCCGGCACAAAGAAAACCTTTGCATCCCGGTTGTCGTAGGTGTTGTCGGATATCTCCCAGACATGTCCCAGCACCAGCATAAAATCACAACAGGCTACGTTGATCTCACTTCCCTTGTGGTATTCAAAGCCGTTGTAGGTGGAGTTTTTGCCGTTACAGTAACCGATCTGTATGGGCATGCCGCCATAGACCACGTCTGTTAAATATTGGAAGACAGCCTGCTGCTCCAGCCTCTCATCCGAGGGAACATAGACATTGCCCTCTGCAGGGATGTCGGTATACTGTACCATATAACGGATGGCGTCGGAAAAATCAACGCCTTTAAGTATACGGCCGTAGCTTTTGAACTCCTCATCCTCCACGGAATAGATCTTTACATCATTTACTTCGTTGAGATGCTCTAATAATCTGTTTTGCTTAGCATTCATATCGTTACCCCACAAAAAAAGAGGCAGAGGATAGTCCTCCGCCCCCCTGATAATTCTTAGTTTCCAGCTGTGTTATCCCATGCAGCGGTAAATCTGCCCATGCCCATATCTGTGTAGGGATGTGCAATAGCATCCTTGTATACAGCCAGGCCTGCAGTCACGATATCAGCTCCTGCTGCCGCACAGTCAACAAACTGCTTGGGTGTACGGATGGCAGCGCAGATGATCTCGGTCTCACGAAGCCAGTCAAAGTTAGCATAGATGTCAACGATGTCCTGGATATACTGTCTGCAGTCCTCGCCATTGGCTTCCTTCCAGCCGATGAAGGGAGATACGAACTTGCAGCCAAACTTTCCTGCCCAGATAGCCTGTGCAGGGGAGAATACCAGTGTAAGGTTGGTACGGATGCCCTCCTTTTCAAGCTTACGGGCAGCCTCTACACCACCGGGGATGCAGGGGATCTTGATAACAAAGCAGGGTGAAATGGCATGCAGCTCACGAGCCATCTTCATGATGTCCTCTGCAGACTCGAGATGAGGATTAACCTCAACGGAGATAGGAAAATCATTGTAGTCCTTGAAGCCCTGCTCCTTTGCCCAGTCTGCCATGTCCTGAATGGCTGTTAAGAAGGGCTTGCCTGAATTCTGAATATGCTTGGGATTGGTGGTAACACCATCGATTCCAAAGGTCTCATAAGCCTCTTTGATCTCGTCCATTTTTGCACTGTCCAAGAAATACTTCATTTTTCTTCCTCCTATACTATGTAGTTTAAAAATTTGTTAAGGGGCATCGCCAGTGGCTCTAAATGATCGCTCTTGATACCCGGTTGCGACCCAACTATAAAATCGTCATCCTTTTCGATGTCGTATCCCCGGTAGATATTTCTGAATCTTTCTATCATCCCGGGCACCTCAAATATATATCCTAACACAATTATCCTGTCGGGGTCAATAAGTGCGACGGCATTTCTGAGCATCTGTGCCAGCATATCCATCTTTTCATCCATTATCGATGCCACCGCAGGGTCTCCCAAAAGCATGATATCCCCGGCATACCTGCTGTCTTCACCCAGGGTACGCTTTATATCCGCCCGGATGGCCCGGGTGGATATACACGCCTCTAGGCTGGTTTTTTTATCCCTTCCCAAGGTAGTATGTCCTATCTCGCCGGCTGCATTAAAGGAACCATTGTAGATCTGAGACTCCAGGATCATGGCAGAACCAACTCCGGGACCCCACTTCAGAAGAAAAAGATTCTTTTCCTCCCTGCCCCTGCCAAATAAAAGCTCAAGCTCCGCGGCAGCCTTGATGTTATTTTCCACCATCACCTCCACGCCCAGGCTTTCTTTGATCATATCCGCTATGGGGATGCTCCGCTTCCAGATGTTGTTGGCACTTTCGCTTACACCTTTTTCGCTGTCCACTTTTCCCGGCACGGTAACGCCCACAGGTAAAAGCATGTCTTTTGAGATACCCCTGTCCCATAAAAGCCTGCCGGCCCGGTCGGATACCTCCTTCAAAAATGCCTCCGGGCTAGAGCTTTCCTCAGTTTTAAGCTTAAGTGCATCGATGACATTTCCCTTCATGTCGGTAACGCTTATTACCGTCACGTCCGTTTCTATGGCCACGCAAAGGATCTTTTTATAATCCTTGTTGATATCCACCAGGATCTTTTTCCTGCCGGCCCTCTTTTCCTCCGCAGCTTCACCCAGCTCCACAATTATATTTTTTTCCAAAAGCTCAGAGCAGATAAGAGTAACGGAGGCTGCCGTAAGTCCCACAGCCTCCGCTATATCCTTTCTTGACATGGCTCCGTTGTTATTGATCAGTCTAAGCACTGCAGACTGGTTGGAATATTTTACATGTTCCAGATTCATGAAAAGTCCTGCTCCTAATACCTGTAAACCTCAAGGCCCAGCATGTTGCCCAGCTTTTCCAGCTCGTCGCCTACCCTGTCATAGATCACCACATAATGAGGCTCCCAGCCGTTTTTGATGGTATCCTCCACTATCCACTCCGCAGGGGTGTCGGTCTTGACCACGATGGACGCACCATTGAACTGTCTGGGCTTATCCATGATACTTCCCTCGGCGATGAAAAATCTGAACTCTCCCTCGGGAGTACGGCCCACCCTGAAGATGGTGGCATTCTCAGAAGCCTCGCAGCCGAAGTCCATGACCGGTCCGATCTTTCTGTTGGGATGAACTCCCACGCAGGCTCCGGTGTCCTTTCTGGCAAGGTTTGTGGCAGCCATGCCGCAGTGCCAGTAGGTGATGGATCCTTCCTTTTCATCCATGGATACGGGATCACCAAAGAAGGTGGCTCCTCCGGTAAGTGCGGTGCCAATGTACATGGAGAGCGCTCCGTAGACATCGGCCTCACAGCTGGCTGGTATGTTTGCCGCATTTAAAAGGGAAAGCACCATACATACCGGCGTACCAAATTCGGTAAAAAAGTCAGGCCAGCACCTGGAAGATACCGCACCGATATTATTCTCATTTACATATGACTTGTATGCCTTGTAAAGTCTCGCAAAATCCTTAACGTTCTGTTCGGGCATTGTGTCCAGACCCACGACCTGGCTTTTTGCCTCCTCAAGATCCCCGGCACATTCCTCATCGGAATATGCTTTTGCCTTGTTGATAAGCTCCCTGGCCTCGATAGCCTCAAGCGTCACACCAAAGACGGAAAGTATCTCCGCATCCAGTGCGCGTCCGAAGCCAAAGCCCTGCGGGGTGTGACCTATAGCAGAAAGCTTAAGGGTTGTAAGCTGTTTTTTAACTTTTGCGGCTGCGATAGTAGCCCTGATCTGATCACCGGCAGCCTCCTCGTCAGCCGAGCCGAATACGTGCTCAAAGCTGCCGGGGCCCCTGAAGGCGCAGATGGCATTGGCTGCGGAATATGCACCGGTAAGGGAATTACTCCTGAGCCTGCCTCCGTCGATCACCGGCTCTCTGAGTGTCCAAAGCAAAATGGGGCAGTCAAAACGTCGGAGCACCTCGCTGGCATAGGCAGCATTTGCAAAGGTGATATTCTGGAGGATCACAAGATCCGGGGTTTTGTCGGAAAGGTAGTCAGCCACTGCATCCACGGTAAGAAGGATGTCCCCGGGCACCACCACGCTTTCATCAATGGAGTGTAAAAGCTTTACAGACCTGTCAAACTGCTCATGGGCAGTTACCATCTCATAGGTACCCACACCGATGGGTACATAAACAACCTGAAATTTCATTTTTATCTCCCTTCACGGACTACCTTGATGGTTGCGCAGAAATCTTCCTTGCCGATACCCATTTCAAGGGCCTTGTCATACACGCGGGCCGCGTTTTCCTCTCCGGGCATATCCACGCCGCACTCCTCGGCCAGCTTAAGACAGATATGTACGTCCTTGTGCTCGTTCTCGATGGAAAACGCAGTGGTGTAGTCCTCCTTCGAGAGAACATCCTTTTTTGAATCAAGATACCAGTTGCCGGCTCCACCGTAGGAAATAGCCTCGGCATAGGTCAAAATATCAATGCCGTTTTTAGCTGCCAGGGTGGAGGTCTCATTTACACCATTCTGGATCTGGGACACCAGGGCGTTGTGACAGATCTTCATTACCAGTCCCTTGCCGTTGTCACCCATGCGGATGATGTTCTCTCCCATATAGGAAAGGATGGGCAGTGCCTTCTTATAATCCTCCTCGGATCCGCCTACATATATTCCGAGCTTGCCGGCGATAGCTGCAGGCTTGCTCTTTACAACAGGAGCATCTATGAAGTGTGCACCGGTCTTTTTTACCATCTCGGAGATCTCCACGGAAACAGAAGGGTCGATGGTGCTCATGTCTATGCAGAACTTGCTGTCATCAAGCACGGAAAGTATACCTTCATATACAGCACGGGAATGCTCGCTCTTGGGGACCATAGAGATGATGACATCAGAGTTCTTTGCCAGCTCCACTGAATCCTTGCAGGCTACGGCGCCCTTTGAAGCCAAAAGCTCAACCTTTTCCTTAACAAAGTCAAATGCATACACTGTATCGTCATGTTTCTTTACGATATTCTCACACATTGACTCGCCCATGATACCAAGACCGATAAATCCGATTTTCATAACTGCTCTCCTTTTCAACTAAAAAACTGGTTGATTAATTGCTTTAACCAAACAATATAATACACCGATTTTCTGAGAAGTCAATACATTTTTATTGAGAATTTTCATTTTATTGTTGACGATTAGCTGTTTGTGGTATATATTAATTAAACACTTTAATTAAATTGATCAAGGAGGGCGTAATGGATAACAAAAAGAGGGTAATCAAGCTGATACTCGGACCGGTGTTATATCTTATTATGAGTATGGGACTGGGGAAAACCGGTATCATGGACTATACTGCTGCAAAGGGCATCGGTACGGCTCTGTGGATGATATACTGGTGGGTGTCCAGACCCGTGGATATTACGGTGACCGCACTTTTACCCGGAGTGATCAACGCTCTCTTTTCCATCGTTCCCATGGAAGATGTGATATCCCAATACGCTTCCGGAAGCATCATACTTATCTTCGGCTCCTGTCTTTTGACAGCCCCCTGGAGTGAGATAGGACTTGATCGGCGGATCTCCCTAAAGGCCCTCTCCCTCATCGGACCTTCCATGAAATCTCAGATCACGGTCTGGCTTTTGGCCGCCGTGGTCCTTTCCAATATGATGCCCAACGTGGTCGTCGTAGCCATCTTTACCCCCATAGCAGTGTCCATGCTGGCAGCAGCGGGCTATGAAGATATCAAAAAATGTGAGGCTGCCACACCAATTCTTTGCGCCATAGCCTGGGGCTCCCAGGTAGGAGGAGCAGGGACTCCCCTGGGAGGCGCCATGAACATCACAGCCATTGCTTTTATCGAGGAGTTTACCGGCAGGGAGTTCATGTATGTGGACTGGCTAATACGCATGCTTCCCTATACCGTCATTGCTACCGTAGCAGTACTGGCCACCATGCTTCTTAAGCCCATGGAGACCACCTCACTCTCCGGTACAAAGGAATACTTCGAAAAATGCTATAAGGAGCTGGGGCCCATGAAAAAGGACGAGAAGATAAGCCTGGTGCTTTTTATCATCGCCATGCTCGGTTCCTTTGTACGCCCTCTTTATGCCGATCTTCTGCCGGGACTGGTTCCGGCCTATCTGTTTTTGATATTGGGATGTGTGAACTTCGTGATCATATCCGCCGAAAAAAAGGATATGCTTTTGACCTGGGACAAAGCCCAGCGGGAAGTTATGTGGGGAATGCTTTTGCTCTTTGCCGGAGGACTGGCACTGGGGCAGATACTCACGGGCTCCGGCGCCAATGACGCCATAGCTTCCTTTGTATCCGGCATGAACCTTTCCGGCGGCTTTGGTACGGTACTGATCTTTGCAGTATTTGCCTGCCTCATTTCAGAGATGACCAATTCCACCGTATCCGCAGCAGTCACCCTCCCCATCGTCATCGGGGTGACTCAGAAAATGGGACTTAATCCCATCCCCTATATTTTCACAACGGCCATGGCCATGAACTTCGAATCCATACTCCCCGTCAGTGTGAGAGCCATCCCCGTGTCATACGGGCTGGATCCCGGCAGGCTCATGAAAAACGGTATCGTGGTGGCCCTGATCCGCATGATAGTGGCAGTAGTCATAGGATACCTTACCATGCTCATCTGGCCAGGTTTCGGTACCCTAAGCTAACCACTTTATGTCTTTTTATCTCACTCCTTAGCTACAGCCATAAGCTCATCAAACATGGTACTGCCGCGCCTTACAAATACAGGAGGCTGTCCAATGGGCGCTTCCACCTCAAAGGTACCGCCGGTGTACTCCCTGCCGGTAAAGATATTTACCCAGGTATCGTTCGGGAAGTATACCTGCCTGGATGTTGCTTTTTCACGATATACCGGAGCCACCAAAAGATCTGCCCCCAAAAGGTACTCGGTCTTTTCGGTATATGCATAGCTCTCGTTATAGTGATAAAAAAGAGGTCGCATTACAGGAGTACCGTGAGACTGTGTCTCCGCCGTAAGCCGCATGAGATAAGGCTTTAATGCGGCGTGCATACGGGAACATCTGGCAGTAAAATCTATAAGCTCTTTGTCATCATACCACTGAACGTCATTGACGGGCTGGTTGCCCTCATGGGTGCGTAAAAGTGGTGTGAAAACATCCATCTCCATCCATCTTAGCAAAAGCTCCTTACTCCTGGATAAAAGCTTGCCATAGGTGGTATATCCACCGGCATCCGAATGTGTGATGCCATATCCGCTCATGGCCAGCGACAACGTAGCCGGCACCACGGATATGAGTCCGTCGTCAACGGACCAGTCCACATGCTGGTCTCCGGTCCACATCATAGTAGAAGCATCTATAGTTCCGGTATGTCCTGCCCTGGTAAAAAAGAAGACCTCTCCCTCCTTACCGCTTTCCACTATGGCCTCACGATTAAGCCGCGCCCAGATAGCCGGCCACTTGTTGTGGATCACCTCGGGATCCTCACCGCTGTACAGCACGGCATCCACCGGCAGATACTCACCAAAGTCAGCCATCCATCCACCCATGCCGATGCCGATCATGTTGTTTTTGATAAGATCCTTGTACCATTCATAGGCGGCCGGATTTGTAAAATCTATCATGGCCGCGGGGAAGGTAGTTATGGTCACCAGGTAATCCTGCCCCTCCTTGTTCTTGACACAGTATCCCTTTTCTGAGGCCTCCTTGTATATCTCCTTTTCTATGGCAAGGAAGGGATTGATGTATCCCAAAAAACGGATGCCCTGCTGCCTCCATTTTTCTATCTGCTCCGTAAGTCCCGGATACAGCTCCCTGTCGCTGATCCAGTTCCACATTACCTGGTATCCGAAGCCTGTCCGTCTGCACCCGCTCCAGTCCTGGGACCAGATCCCGCAGATCTTTCCTCCGGCTCTTACGGCCATCTGTATCTTTTCGTCCACCCTGGACGTCCCCTCCTGGACCGCCAGGATGGCGCCATCGTATATCCACTCAGGCAGGGGCTGCGCTGCTCCGGTATCGGCCCAGCTATGCACCGTGCCGACTGTTTTGGAAAGCTTCTCTGAGACCTCCGCAAAGGTCTTGCCGCTCTCCGTCACCAGATGAGGCGGCTGCTGCAGATACAGGGTGATCTTGTCCGGTCTGGTAAAATCAAACTCACTGTAAGCGTCCGTATAGACATGCATGTAGTATTTTTTCGAGCTGGTAAAGGTGGGCTGGGCATAGTATGACTCATAGGAGGAAAACTTCCCGGTCCGCTCCGGCTGGGGACCCACGATGCGGCCCACAGTAGCCCTCTTGATCACCTTTTTGGATATGCGGCCCACGTTCTGATGCTCAGCCACCCATACCCTGACCTTTTCTCCCTTGAGGTCAAACTTGGAATAGGTCTCTCCACAGCCGTAAATATGCTCCCCGGGATCAGTATCAAAGGTGATCCAGTAGCGATTCACCTCAGGCTTAACTTCCCCCACATAATCCAGCGTCATCCTGTCATTTTTTTCTTTGATGACGGTCTCATGGCCTCCCTCAAACTTAAAGGACAACCCATTGGGATCCTCTCTTTTTGATACGACTTTGAGACTCTTTTTGCCCTCGATCTTTTGCTTATATGAAAAGCTTCCCCTGTTCATGGTAAAAGCGTTCTCT
>CAMOFS010000007.1 GCA_946613735.1 uncultured Lachnospiraceae bacterium
TGTGGACTTTTTCGAAATGGCTACAAAGTTCTTGTTCACACCCGGCAAGATCAAGGACGCCTGCACCTACGGCAAGTCCCTTGCGGTTATGGACAGGGCTGAGGTGATAGACAGGGCGACTCTTTTCAAGAGCTGCAACGCCCAGATGTCTTCCGAGCTTTCTGCCAAGGCTACACGAGTCGAGGCCAAGTTCGGTTTCGAAGATATCGTTATGAATAAGGATCAGCGAGAGCAGATCGGACACGCCATCGAGCAGATGAACAACAAAAAGCAGGTCTACGAGGACTGGAACTACATGAAAAAGTATCCTTACGGTCGTGGACTTACAGTGCTTTTGTATGGTGCTCCCGGTACCGGAAAGTCCATGATGGCGCAGGTTTTGGCCCACGAACTTAACCTTGAGCTTTATCGTGTAGATATCTCCAAGGTTGTAGATAAGTACGTCGGTGAAACAGAGAAATCACTATCCATGATATTCCGCGAGGCGAAAAAGTGTAACGTGGTACTGTTCTTCGACGAGTGTGATACCATCTTCGCAAAGCGTGCCGATGACGGTGGTTCCAACCAGGCATCCGCCAACAACAAGACAGCTCTGTTGCTGCAGGAGATGGAGGCTTATGACGGTGTTTGTGTACTGGCTACCAACTACAAGCACAACATCGACCCCGCTTTCTTCCGTCGTATGAAATACATCGTGGAGTTCCAGTTCCCGAACCCGGATACCCGTGAGATGCTCTGGACCACCACGGTTCCCAAGACCACACCCCTTGGTGATGATGTTGACTTCAGGTTTATCGCCGAGAAGTTTGAGTTTGCCGGAGGTAATATCAAAAACTGTATCCTGAATGCAGCCTTTTTGGCAGCTGAGGATCCTACGGCAGAGGGCAAGGTGTGTATGAGACATTACCTTAAGGCAATACAGTATGAGTTCGTTAAGGTAGGACGAGTATTCACGCGTGCCGACTTCGAGCCTTACGCGGATGAGATATTTGGAGAAGAAATCAAGCCATATTAAAGGAATTAACAAATGGAATTAACAAGAATCGGAAACAACAACTGGGGATCATTTTCTTCGGTAGTATATGACGCCTTTTCACAGAACTCAAGCGACGTTTTGCGCATTGGTGCCATTGAGGACGGCAAGGTATGCGGAGCCATATCCTTGAGCTATTTCCTTAAGGAGGGGCAGGCCTTCGTAGACTCCATCTATGTGGTACCGGAGTTCCGCAAGCAGGGTGTGGGGCAGGCTCTTTTGGAGGAGGCTGAGAGACTGGCTTCTGAGCGGGCCAATACCCTCGAGGCTGAGTTTTACGGAGATGCCGAAGACCTTAAGGAGTTTTTCACCAAGTTTGGTTATGCATGTATAGATGGCGAGCCCATCTATGACTATGATGCAAAAAAGCTTTTGACCAACAAGCAGTATGCGGGCTATTGTTCCAGGAGGCTTTCCGGCGTTAAGGCCTATCGTTTTATTGATATGACCACAGCGCAAAAGAACCGTGTTTTCAATCTCTTGAGGGAGAACGGCGAGCGCAACACCGAGTCCAATACCGCAGGCTTTTCGCCGGATCTGTCAGTATCGGTATACCGAAGCGATGATATGAGGATGCCCAGGGCGTGCCTTATCGCTACAGAGTCGGGCACCAAGGTCAACATTGCACAGCTTTACGGTTCCGGTAAGAACAATCCCAAGTTTATTCTTGCAGCGATCTTTGGTTTTACCCATGCACTGAGGAAGCATGGCGTGGGAGGTATTGATGATATTGGTATGGTTGCTGCCCATCCCGGAGTTAAAAAGGTTTTTGAGCTTTTGTTCGGAAAGAGGCTCAAGCCTACTGAGAGCGGATTGGTGCATGCGATCAAGTTCCTTGGAATGTAAACGAAAAGGAGAATGAATCATGAGCGAATTTGAACAGCAAAGAAAACAACAGCAGCAGCTTATCCAACAGCAACAGCAGCAACAGCAACAGCAGCAGAATGCCACTCTGCAGCAGAATCAGCAGGCTTATACTACAGAGCAGACCCAGGATGTTCAGGCTATCCAGCAAAACATCCAGGCCAACCCTTATCTTCAGAGCCAGCGTGATGCCGATGCGGCAGCTCCCGACGAGAATCGCGAGGAGCTTCTTAGTCGTCAGATGACTGTAGGCCATGGTAAGGCACCCGGCATCCAGAAGGCACATGACGAAGCAAATGGATAAGATTCTTCAATCATTTTGGAGTATATTATGAGAATTACAGAGGGTCTGATCAAAAAAAACTTCGACCAGAATCAGAAGGATATACGAAAAAAAGAAGATAAGTCCATGGTCTTCGAAGAGGACGTTGGAGATTATCTTATGTATGATGATTACAAGCCCGAAGGCTTCCTTAACGACTACAGGGGAGTATTTGACACCAAGGATGAAAAATCCCTCAATACTGCTCCCAGCATCTTTGATAAGACTGCGGTCTTTCGCACCAAAAAGGAGGAAGAGTGAAACTTATCTGTATCGAGGATGACCATCCTGGGTTAAAGGATATACTTAAAAAATGCCGGGGGCTTTCTGATGTCAGTGAGGCTTCCGGTTTTTCGAGCGGTAAGGAGGCTGTAGACTGGTTCTATTCACAGGATGCTTCCCTTGCCATCGTGGATATCGACGAAGATATGCCACGTATCAGAGTGAAGACCTTTGGTAACTTTGAGATCTTTGTGGATGGTGATACCATCTCATTTCACAGGCAGCGGGCCAAGGAGGTCTTGGCCTATCTTTTTGACAGACAGGGAAGTGGAGTGTCCAGGGCGGATATATTTGCTGCCCTTTACGGGGATGTTGAGTACGACCGTTCCTATCAGAAGCAGTTGGATGTCATTATCCGCAGCCTGAAGGATACTCTCAAGGAGAATGGGATATCCCGTCTTTTGGATACCAAAGGCGGGCTTTTACGTATTGTCCCCGAGATGGTCGATTGCGATCTGTACAGATTTTTCTCCGGTGATGAGGAGGCAAAAAAGGAGTACAGGGGCGAGTATATGTCCAGCTATTCCTGGGCTATGATGACAGAAGCATACATTGACCAGAGTATGATCCTGGGACGATAATATATGAATGGTGGAATTAATAATCTTGATCAGATAAGAGCACTGGTTATGGGTAATATGCCCCGGACCATAGTCCATACGGGCAGACAGCCGGCTACTAAGGGTCTTAAAGACGTTATCAAATCGTTTTTGATGGAATCTGATGAAGAAAATGGTATAATTGAAGAGAATGTCATGGCAGCCTCGGCGCGGGCTTTTCGGGACGCTGAGGATGACAGAGCTGCGGCGGCTGCGCTCGGAGTACTGTATTCAGAGGCAAAAAAGAGATCCGATGAGAGATCGGTGCGGGTAGTGGCTGAGACAGAGAGCTTTATATTGCACAGTCGCCCCGACTACATCAGGGAGATCATCGACCTGACAAAGGATCACAGTTATGAGCCGCTTTTGGAGGCCAGCCTTTTTATAGAGAGGGCAGTACGATCCGGTGGTAATGATCTCAATCTCATAGTCAAGCAGTTAGAATCACTTTACGTTTTTAAGGGTGATCCGATCCCGACCTTTGAGGAGGCCGGTCAAAAGAGGCTTGACGATACGGCGGGATGGTTTGATCTGATATGCAAAAAGCTTATCACCCGGTGTGAGTCGTATTTAAAAGACAAGGACAACGGCAGGGACAAGCCACCTGAAGGAGAGATCACTGACCGGGTTCATATTGAAAGGATACTTGCACAGACCAAGGATGACAGGAAGGCTTTTGTAAAGGTCATAAAGAAGCTTAAGGAAGAGGGATACGATAAGGAAGTCATAACCTGGGCTGACGCCATAAATGAGGAGGTACAACATTGAGAGTGGGAATTTACACTTTGGACAGGGATGATCTGGAGACTATGGCGGATTTTCTGCCTGACTTTGTTGTAGAGAGATCCCACGAGCCCGGATATTTTTCACTTGGAGCCGTAGGCAAGAACGAAGGCGAGGATGTTATAGTGGGCGTTGCACAGTTTTATATCGACATCAATGCTTCGGGAGAGTGTTTTTCTTACCTGATCTATATATACGTAATGGAGGATTATAGACGGGATGGTGTAGGCACCAAGCTCATCAACAAGATAGGTTCCATTTTAAAAAAGAGCGACATCAAGATGTGTGTGGCACGTCTTCCTATCAAAAAGGATGTTTTCCTATATCAATTGACCGCCAAGGAAGAGGTGGAGAGCTTTATCAAGGCTTGTGATTTCATTACCACCAAGGAAGAGATAGTCGGTGAGACACTTCCTGACACATCTGATAAGAATACAAAATATATCAGACTTACTGGCAGATAAGAGGTTTTTTGATGCAGCTAATTAAGACAGTTGACAGTGAAAACATTTTACGTCTGGAGGAGGACGGTGGAGCATCTGTTACCGTCAAAAAGAGTGATGATACCGGACAGATCCTCTCCATTACGGTTCCCAAGGACGAAAGGCGTGAGGGTATCGGGTCTGCTCTGCTTTCTGCTGCGGAGCAGTCTCTTATTTCTGAAGGGATAAAAAAGATCGGCGGTGACTTCCCTGATACTATATCCGGCATGGATGCTTTCTTTGAGAATGCCGGATATACCATCCAAAAGGGTGCACCCATCGTATCTGTTGAGATGAAGGCCCTTCTCGCATCCCTTACAGTGAAAAGGGCTATGGCCAGCGAGATCGAGGATGCTTTTTTTGTCCCGTTTTCCGATCTTATGGTGGATCAGCTGGATTCTCTTTTGGAGCTTTTATCCAGCTTTAAGATCAACCTGGGTAACTCCGATATTGCCAGGTCCTTACAGGAGGCCAGCGGCGTGGTTTATGATGACAAGGATACGCCACAGGCCTTTATTCTGTGCTCTGAAACGGACAATGGTATCTTAGTGGATCTTTTGGCAGCCATAGGGGGCAGCAATCCCAAGTATATTATTTCAGCCATGAAGGGTATGCTCACTGGCATCATCAACCGTGGGGGTGCCAAAAGCTTCCAAAAGCTTACTATCATAGCCTGCAACCAGAATATCAACGCTCTTTTGTCCAGGGTCCTTAAAAAAGGTGTGGATCCGGAGCTTGTTGGTTATACCCAGTATGCATGTAAAAAGATCTCAAAGAGTGAGCTTTTTGATATAGATATTGAGGAAGATCTGGATGAGGATCTTGAGGACGAATGGCGCAGAGAGATAAAAAAGGTTTCCCTGCAGTCCAACATCAGCTGGAAGATGGATTGGAACAGAGAGACTATGGGGGACGATAGCTCTTCTGCCGCGCCGGCATCCAGGACCCACAGTAAGCCCAAGCCTGTCTCAACATCCGTTATCAACTTCCAAAAGGATGAGGACGAGGATGAGGGACTTATCATGGATAATACGATCCGTATTACCATGGACAATCTTTCGCGTTTTGCTGACATCATGCCGGATGATGTTTACCAGAATATGCCCAGGCCATTTTACAGGGGACTGGCAGTTATTGATGGTGAGGATATTGTTGCATCCATAGTCTGGGAATACAAAAACATCGAGGACGATATTGACACAGAGGCCAGGATAGAGTGGTTCTTTGCTGATGATAATGACGCTGCCATCAGTCTTATGCGTGAGTATACAAGTGAGATAAGCTCAGAAAGCGTCGTTAAGTCTTTCTTTGAGTTGACAGAGCTGTCCGAATCCAATAGGTCAGCCTTAAGTGATGCAGGCTTTAAGATAAGCAGGGAAGAGTCAGATGATGTCATTGTCACCTTAGAAGTGCTTAAAAAACAGGCTTTTGCACAAAAAGAGCCGGCATCGTATATCAAGAGCATAGACACACTTAATGAAAAACAGTTCAAGCGTGGTATTACCAACAGTCTTTTCCATAATAGAAAGGGACTTTTGGAGGATGCGGTATTTTTGACCATACCCTGGTTTGAGACTTCCGTATCCTGCTGCGTGGTGGCTGATAAAAAAGTAGTTGGCCTCTTTCTTTTGCACAAGTGTTCATCAGGTGACATCTTTACGGATCTTTTATTTTCTGCAGGAGCGGAGTACCAGACAGACCTTTTGAACATGCTCAGATTTGCCGTATATTCCGCTTCATCCAAATATCCGGATTCCACCAAAGTGGTGATACGCAGACATGATAACGACATAAAGCTTTTGGTTTCAAAGCTTATTCCCGATCTCAATGGAGATACGGTATATTATGGTGAAAGGAGTGAGTCCTGATATGTTTAATATTAGTGAACTTCACATGGCATCTATACTGATGGATATTGCAGCCTTGCTGCTCTTGTTTGGCACGATCATCCATACCTCCATATACAGGAAAAGGGGCAGGGTGGATGACAGGTTGTTTTTTATCCTTATCGTCATCACGGTGATAATGTCCGTATCCGATGCTATTACCTATGTATTAGATGGAGGCAGGGTACCGGGCGGAGTGGTTACCAGCATCTTTTGCAACAACATTTATTTTATTACTTTTGAACTGTTTTGCGGAGTACTGGCAGTTTATTTGGACTACAGGGCATACGCTGATCATCATTCTCCCGTAAGGAGTGCAGTCATTATGTTGGTGTCAGTAGTCATGGTTGCTCTTATTGTTTTAAATAACAGCGGAAAGTTTTTATTCTGGGTGGATCCGGTGACTAACCAGTATTACCAGTATCCCATGTATCCCATAGTCTTTTTGGGACCGGCCATCTATGCTGTTTTGGTTCTGTTTTATATCATAAAGATAGATGTCAAGGTAGCGTGGCTTTATATCTTACTTGTACTCATAAGGCTCATGTTTGGACAGCTTACCAGGGGAGTATCATCCACAGCGCTAATCTTCGCCATCGGTCTGGCCTTTATCCATATCCACTATATGAGACTACCCTTTTATGATGAGGAGGTATTATGATCTTAGCTTCTGATTCCGTAGTAACGGTATATTCAGATACAATGGCACTGGTGCTGGTACTGGGGCTTTTGTTTATGACACAGACCTTCAAGGACGGAAAGGATTATTTCGCTGACAAGCTTTTTTCCTGGCTGTGTATCCTGACCATGGTCAATGCCATTTCCAACGGCCTGAGTTATGCTTTACACCATCAGGTATCAGGCTGGCCGGCCTTTGCGAGGATGATCCTGCCCACCATAGCCGAGTATTCCACGCTGGTGGTACTTTTCGGATGGTATATCTATGTGGACTACAAGCTTTATGGCAGTAAGGATCGGTCGTTACTTATCAGCCATATCTTTCAGATACCTATATATGTGGTAGGTGTGCTATGTATCATCAACCTGTTTTCCGGTATCATGTTTGAGGTGACAGAGGAGCATCTCTTTGTGGCCAAGCCTTTGTTTTACGTTGTTTCAGTATTGCAGTATGCGTATGGCATCTTGCCGTTGTTGTCCATCATACGGTATGTAAGGATGCACGGTAAGCTCCACTTTTTCCACGTTACTCCCATTGTTATTCCCGTGCTGTCGGGATCACTTTTTACCCTGTTTTCCGACTATTCGGCCAGGGCCTTTGGCTTTGCCATAGCACTGGTGCTTATACATATGAGCTATATCAACCTGTGGAGGTTTGAAGATCGCCAGTCCGGCTTCTACAATAGATTTTATATCAATTACATTGTGGATATGAGCAGGGATGAAAAGCTGGATTATCGGAGTGCCATCGAGTTTATCACTGCCAATACCCCTGATGAGTTCTATGACATTCTAAAGACCGAGGCCCCCGGGGATGCTAAGATCATACGTATGGAGCCCAACCGCTTTTTGCTTTTCTCCGAGAGCGCAAAGTCGTCCATGATCAGGCTTTTGTCATCCATGATCCAGGATGCTTCCGATGAGTACGATGAGGCTCATAGGGATTCCGGCCCCATTGACCTTCTGATAAGCTACCGTGTCAGGAAAAAAGATGAGGCTGCCGACGAGTTCATCCGCAGCATGGCGGACCTGTAGGCGGTGTTGAATGCTCTCAGTTAAAAGGGTATAATCAGGATGGATTTGGCATTATATGTGACAGGAGGATGATTATGAAAAGATTACTTGCACTTGCACTTTCGATTATTATGGCAGTATCACTTGCCGGTTGTTCCCTTCCCTTTGGCCCAAAGGCAGGCGGGACGGATGATACAGCATCTTCGGCCGGTGGAGAGACTATGGAATACATAAGTCCCGATGGATGGAGCGTTAACTACGACGGTAAGCTTTTCGAAGCCAACGAGATAGATGAGCACAGCGCTTCCTTTGTGTACCAGGGTGATTCGGCCGGAAGCAGTATGGTGACCATAAGCTATGTTAACGGCAAGCAGCCCGAAGAGGCTATGTCAGAGATCACCGGTAACTGGGAGGGTGAAGAACGTAATGAGGGATTTTTCCCCGGTACTGATGACAAATGGGGCTATTGGCGTACCCTTAAGACCTCAGATGAGGGCTCGGGCTATGAAGAGACCCTTATAGGTGGTGAGTACAACGGAGGGGCTCTGCTTTTTGACATAGTATCCCACAAGGGTAATGATGAAGAACAGAGCATGGCTGTAAGCGACAGCCTTTCCGGTATAATAGATTCCATTAAGTATGAGGACTTTGGACCTCAGACCATGTATGCATATTACCCCGGTACCTATTCCAACATTGACAGTGACACTGGAGCTGTCTACAAGGTCATCCTCAACGAGGGTCATACCGGCAAGCTTTCCTTCCAGGATGAGGTAGATATCCTCTGGGGTGGCTATGAGATAATTACTGCTGACGGCAGTGCAAGATATGAGTACACTATTGAGGGAGACATCCTAAACCTCAATTATGACGGTAACTGGCTGGAGTTTTCCAAGGGTGATCTGCCCGCAGCTGCTGATGCGTCCGCTGATACCGCTGCACAGGATACGGCTGCTTCGGATGTTACAGCTGATACAGCCCCTGCATCAGAGGAGGCTGCCCAGCCGGCTGATGCGGCATCTTCATTGGCAGCCACCGGTGATGAGATCACGGACACTGTGGCTTACTACGTTAATACTGAGATCGGACAGTACTTTGAAGCCTCAGATGTGGAGATCCCCTATATCAACATCATTGACATAGATGAGAGTGACCCCAATGATGTCTGTGTGTACGGAGATTTCTGGTACTTTACCTACAAGATCAACGGCGACACCTTAGAGACCCAGGCAGGTGGATCCTTCCCCGGCTGCATCCATCTTAAAAAGATGACAAGCGGCTATTCTGTCACGGGTATGGACCGGGTTGAGGACGGAAGCAATTTTGATCCCAGCGCTAAAAAGATTTTCGGAGACAGGTACCAGGCATTCATGAGGATGCATTCCGACGGTGAGACGAGAGAAAAAGAGAGAGCAGACCAGATTGCGGCTTATGTCAAGAAGAATGGTATTATGGTTACAAAGTATAAGGATTACGGCTGGGATGCCGTCACATTACAGTAATTAAACAAAGGAGGACTATATTTATGGTTAAGGAGTTCAAAAAAGGTGAGATCATTTTTAACGAAGGAGATGTGGGTGACACCTGTTTTGATGTGACTTCCGGTAGTGTGGGCATCTATACGGACTATGGTACTGAGCACGAGAAGCAGCTTACCTCCATTGAGACCGGGCACATTATGGGCGAGCTGGCACTTATTGATTCGTTTCCCCGTTCAGCCACGGCTGTTGCACTTACGGATGTCAGCGCCAACGAGTTTACGCTTGAAGACCTTCAGGGCTATTTTGAGAATAATACCGAAAAGGTTACCTTTATCATCAAGGAGATGTCGGAGCGTATCGCCAGACTTACCCGTGATTATGATGATGTGGTGGATACCATAGCAGGTCTGTTCCCTGTCGATGCGGACCGAAAGCCTGGTATTGCTGACAAGATCAGGCAGTTTGCCGCTGCATACAAGATGGCAGCAAAGGCCAATAAGATATCCAAGGAGTCTCTTGAGGATCTGGTCCAGACCGGACATGAGAACGGCTTCTCCAAGAATGTTGAGACCTATTCCAAGGGAACCCTTCTTTTCAAAGAGGGCGAACCCGGCAGATGCATGTATGACATCTTTACCGGTTCTGTGAATATCTACACCGGCTATGGTACTCCCGAAGAGAAGCTTATCACCACCATAGGCGTTAACAAGTTTTTCGGCGAGATGGGCCTTTTGAACGAAGGACCCCGTACCGCTACGGCTGTTGTCAATATGGACCACACCATGATCCAGAGCCTTTACATGGAAGATTTTGAGGAGCTTTATGAGAACAATCCCATCAAGATCAACATGCTGATAAAGCATATGGCTTTCAGGGTAAGGAAGCTTACAGACCAGTATACAGAGGCATGCAAGCTTGTGTATGAGGTATCAGAGGCAGAGTCATCCGGCAATGTTACGGATGAGCTTAAGCAGAGAGTGCGGGCGTTCCAGGCTCAGTATTGAGATTATGGCTTTTGGCGGCTGTAAGCGGCCGCCGGAAGCTTTTGCACTATATTCGGAGAATACATGGATTACAGTTTATATAACTCAAAACTTGATTATGTCTTTAAGAACATGGAGGATGCCGTCTGTATCACGGGTAAGACAGGTGATCTGTATTATTTCAATGATGCGGCGGAAAAGCTTTTGGGCATATCTGCAGAGCATATTGGTAAGGAAAAGATATGGAAGACCATTCCCTATGTGGAGACCAATGACAATCTGATCCAGATGTTCATAGATGCTACTGTGGCAAAGGAAAAGACCATCCAGGATATCGTAAGCTACGAAAAAAAAGATGGCAGCATTTTCAAGCTCAGGGTTAACATCACCTACACCAATGAGGATGAAAACGAGTTTTTCGTTATAGTCATTACCAATCTTACCGAGCTTTTCAGGGTTAATGAAGCCTTTGCAAGATACACCTCAGCTGAGATCGCTGACTTTGTTTTAAATACACCAGAGGGAGAAAAGCAGGGTGGTGTCTCTAAGGAGGTTACCATACTTATGAGTGATCTTAGAGGCTTTACCGCCATGAGTATGAAGCTTTCGGCCACCAAGCTCATCAAGGTGCTTAATCACTACTTTGAGCTGATGTGTGAAGCCATCACTGAGTATCGCGGGACCGTTATCGAGTTTTTGGGAGATGGCATATTTGTTGTATTCGGTGCGCCAAAGGATGATTTTGAGCATGCAAAAAATGCCGTCAAATGTGCCATAGCTATGGAAAATGCCATGACCCGGGTCAACGAATGGAATGAGCAAAACGGTTTTCCACAGCTTGAAATGGGTATCGGCATCAATTCCGGCAAGGCAGTCGTTGGCAACATCGGATCAGCCGACAAGATGAAATACGGCTGCATGGGTGATACAGTCAACCTGGCCGGACGCACGGAGTCCTTTACCGTGGGCGGGCAGATATATATCACCAAAAATACCGCCGATCTCATTGACGAAGAGCTCAAGATCAGTGAGGAGCAGAGCTTTATGCCAAAGGGCGGCAAGGAGGAGCTATCCATTTACAGCATCGTGGGTATGGGAGAGAGCATCCTCGACTCCTATCATGCCGACATCAGATGGCAGGGAAGAAAACGTCCCATAGACATCGAGTTCAAGGAGCTTGAAGGCAAGGCTGTGGGAGAAGAGATCTACAAGGGCAGTATCTCTGATATATCCGAGGATGAAAGGTATGCGATAATGACTTCGGATAACGAGCTTCCTCTTCTTATGAACCTTATGATCGATACTGGCGGATTCTTGTACGCCAAGATCACCGGGATACGTGAGGATGGCTATCTTATCTGCTTTACCGCAAAGCCGGATAATTTTAAAGACTGGGCATATAACTCGTAAGCCTATTTTGGTTGATTAAAATGCCTAAGTAGTTTATTATGGATTAGTAATTGTTTTTAGATGTACTGAATTAATGAACCTGTTATCAATATATTATTAGGAGGTTATACTATGCTGGACATTAACAAGGTGATCGATGGTGATAAGCTTACAGTGGTACTTACAGGAAGGCTTGATACTACCACAGCCCCCGAGCTGGAGGAGCAGGTCAATTCTTCACTTTCCGGGATCGCTAACCTTATCTTTGACGTTGCTAAGATGGAGTATATCTCCAGTGCGGGACTTCGTGTTCTTTTAGCATCACAGAAGATCATGAACAAGCAGGGTGGCATGAAGGTTGTTCACCCCACTGATGACGTTAAGGAGATATTTGACGTTACTGGCTTTTCAGACATCCTTACCATAGAGGACTAATAGTCTTTCATGGGAAAAAGGCACTTCCTTTCAGAACTTAGGGGCCTTATTTCAGCGGAGCCCTGTAACACAGGCAGACAGCAGGAGGTTGACCTTGCAAAGGCCATGATTGCCTGTTGCCTGGCAGCCATTCATGTCTTCGTTGAATGTTCGACGGACGAGGCTCTGGATTCATATGGTGTCCCATACTTTTTTGACAGTATATTGGGAGGCCCTATGGCAGCCCCTATGTTTATGTTTTGTATGGGAGTAGGCTTGAGATATGCCCATGACCATTCCCCCAGGCATTTGTTTATCAGGGGAGTCAGGCTTATTGCCATGGGGTATTTACTCAACCTGTGCCGTTATGTGATACCGTCACTGCTGGGATACATGATCACCGGTGATTATGATTTTTATATCATACCGCTGCCTTACAGGTTTTTCGGTAATGATATCTGGCAGTTTGCGGGACTGGCCAATCTTTTTATGGCGCTGCTTATTTATCTGGATATGACGCCTTTGGCCACTTTCAATGTGGGTGTCATTACCAGTGCCATAAGTATGGTATTTCCGGATTTGGACACCCATAATGAGGTGCTCAATGTCTTACTTGGCCACTTTATAGGTGTAGGAGGAGAGGGCAGGATATATTCCGACTTTCCGCTGTTTATATGGTTCCCCATATATGCGGGGGGCTATGTCTTCGGGTATTATCTGATCAGGGTCAGGGACGAGGAGCGTTTTTACCGGATGATCACAGTGCCTAGCCTTATCATTACCCTTGGTTTTATGAGTTTGGAGGCCTATCTGGGGGTGGGCATGATGGGAGGAAGCGGTGCCAATGTTTTCTACCATATGCTGTTACCAGAGGCGTTCATCTGCATATTGTTTGTAGTTGGTTTTATAGGAGTAGACTATTATATCCTGAAGTACCTTCCTCAGTGGCTCATCAGTCTGATCGAGAGGATCTCAAGGTCGCTTATGGCGGTGTACTTTATCCAATGGGTGCTTGTCTGGTGGATCGTGGATTTCTTTATCTACGTCATACGCGGCGACAAGTATTTAGACTGGCCATGGGGACTCCTTTTGGGGATTGTTATCGGAGCCGTATCCGTGGAGTTCGGTATCAGGGTTACCGAATCTAAAGGGAGATATAATTGAGCGACAGTAATTTTAAGATCAAAACCCCTTTGGGGAGAAAATACCTTATAAGCCTGACACTTTCCACTATCATACTTACGGTCTGTATCTGTACGGTGGTGACGATGATCTTTCGAGCCAAGGTTTTGGAACACTACGATCGTCTGGGCTTCTCCATATCCGACCATGTGGCCAGTATGTTTGAAGGAAATACAGTAGATCTGGTTTTAACAAATGGCATTGAAGATAGCTCCATGGCTCAATTGTACGACAGCTATAATGATTTTTTACAGGCCACCAAGGAGCGTTTCGGACTTTTGTACCTGTATGTTGCCGTTCCAGGTGATGACACTATTGTCTATCTCTGGGATGCAGATGAGGGCGTTGATGCCTTTATGGATGAGGAGCAGTTTTCCCCCGGTGGAGCCGAATGGTCCAAAAAGGTGATGAACAACCAGGGAGAGCGGCACCTGCACACCTTCAACGATCCGCAGTACGGCAGTGTGGCTACAGCCGCTACTCCTATATATGATAATGAGGGCAAGCCGGTGGCTTTGGCCTACTGTGATTTTTCGCTGAGGACGCTGGTGGAGGGTATCATTACCGTCAATGTCATCACGGTGATACTCATACTTTTGCTCATGACCATATACACGGTTGTCTTTTACTTTATTGCAAAAAAGAGCATAGTGGATCCCATTGTGGATCTGACTGTTGCTGCAGGAGAGATGACCGACAATCTGGATAAGGAGGATGCTTCCTTCGTATCCACCGTAAATACCGGAGATGAGATCGAAGCTTTATCCCATGCCTTTGAGAACATGGACAAGGAGCTTCGCAGATATATAGTCGAGAATACCAGGATAGTAGAGGAGAAGATGAAGCTGGGCACGGAGCTCAATCTGGCCAGGGATATCCAGGCTTCAGCTCTGCCCAATGATTTTCCTCCCTTCCCTGACAGAAATGAGTTTGAGATCTATGCCACCATGGATCCTGCCAAGGAGGTGGGCGGAGATTTCTACGATTTCTTCATGGTGGATGATGACCATCTGGCAATGGTGGTCGCTGATGTATCCGATAAGGGTATTCCCGCATCCCTCTTTATGATGGAGTCCATGATCCTCATCAACAGCAACTCCATGCTCGGAGGACATACCAATGAGGTCCTGATGCGGGTCAATGAAAAGCTTTGCAAGAATAATCCTGACAGCATGTTTGTTACTGTATGGCTGGGGATATTGGAGCTGTCAACCGGGATGCTGCGTGCCACAAGTGCAGGTCATGAGTATCCCTGCATCAAGGCTCCGGGAGGTAAGTTTGAGCTCTTTAAGGACGAGCACGGCTTCGTACTGGGTGCCATGGAGGGTACACCTGAGAAGGAGTACGAGCTTAAGCTTGAACATGGAAGTACGCTGTATGTATACAGTGACGGCGTACCGGATGCCTGCAATACAGACGGGGTACAGTTCAAGGAGGACAGGATGATCGATGCGTTAAACATCGATCCGGAAGCGGATATGTGTACTCTTTTACACAATGTTAAGATCAGTATTGATGAGTTTGTCGGTGAAGCAGACCAGTTTGATGACATCACCATGCTTGGTATCAGATATAATTGATCATACATGTGATCTGAGGCGGTTTCTTTTCACATAAGGAGGAGTAGGATGAAGGAACTGATAATTGCGGCAAAAGACGAGAATCTGGATAAGGTTCTGGATTTTGTAAACGAGCAGCTGGAGGCCTATGAGTGTCCCATGAAGACACAGATCTCCGTGGATGTGGCCGTAGAGGAGGTTTTTGTAAATATTGCCCACTACGCCTACAACCCGGAAATCGGATCGGCTACCATCAGATGCGAGGTTACCGAGGATCCACTGGCGGTAAGTCTTACCTTTTTGGACAATGGTACGCCCTATGATCCTTTGGCCAAGGAGGATCCTGATATCACTCTCCCGCCGGAGGAAAGAGGCATCGGCGGCCTTGGCATATTCATGGTCAAAAAGAGCATGGACGATGTTAAATATGAATATAAAGACGGTCAGAACATTCTGACCATAA
>CAMOFS010000008.1 GCA_946613735.1 uncultured Lachnospiraceae bacterium
AGCATGAATCATCCTGTACCGTAGGTATTCTTTGCCATACCCTTTTCAAAACAGGTCTGTCCGAAAAGCGCCGCCTGCTGGTCGCCGGCTACGCCTGCGATCTTTATGGGGCCGCCGAAAAATTCGGGATCAGACTCACCGTATTCTGTGCTGCTTGAGGGAAGTGCCTTAGGAAGCATGCTCATGGGAATCTCGAGCTGATCACACAACTCCTGATCCCATTCACAGGTATTGATATTGAACATAAGCGTCCTGGACGCATTTGAATAATCTGTTGCGTGTACCTTGCCCTTGGTCAGCTTGTAGATAAGCCATGTATCTACTGTACCAAAGCAAAGCTCGCCTTTTTCCGCTCTCTCCCTTACGCCCTCGACGTTGTTAAGGATCCAGCGAAGCTTTGTGCCTGAAAAATAAGGGTCAAACACAAGGCCGGTCTTGTTGTATGCTGAGTTGTCGATGCCGGGATGCTTTTCCAAAAGCTCCTGCTTCATATCCGCCGTCCTGCGGCACTGCCACACGATGGCATGATAGATAGGCTGGCCCGTGGCACGGTCCCAGACAATAGTAGTCTCGCGCTGGTTCGTGATCCCGATAGCAGCTACATCAGCTGCAGTAGCTCCCACCTGGTGAAGTGCCTCCCGGGCAACCGAAAGCTGTGACTGCCATATCTCGTTGGCATCATGCTCCACCCAGCCCGGCTGAGGATAAAACTGTGTAAACTCCTTTTGTGCAACCGAGCACATCTCGCCCTTCTCGTTAAACAGAATACACCTGTTGCTGGTGGTACCTGAATCCAGAGCCATAACATATTTTGCCATAAAACTCCCACCTTAAATAAATGATAAAAAAACAAATCATAAACAGCATATAGCCATCTATGATAACCCCTAAATGTGAAAAGGCCGAAGCCTTCTCACATCCTTATGTATTGTACTTCATACCATTATAAAATGCAATGACAATTTGTCACAGAGCCGCCACTATAGCCTCGTAAAACTCATCAAAACCCTCGAAGGCGGGATACTGAGGATAGTCCTTTTTAATAGCCTCTGTAGTCCTGAATAAAAAGCCTGCGCGGCTGGCCTCGATCATGGCCAGATCGTTGAAGCTGTCACCTGCCGCTATGGTTGTAAAACCACAGGACTGGAGAGCCTTTACCGTGGTAAGCTTGCTCTTTTGGCAACGCATCCTGTAATCCGTGATAGTGCCGTCTTCATCAACAATAAGCTCATTGCAAAACAGGGTCGGCCAGTCCAGCTTTTCCATAAGGGGCTTGGCAAACTGTTCAAAGGTGTCACTAAGGATCAGGACATTGGTTTTGGCACGAAGCTTATCCAAAAACTCCTTGGCTCCCGGCAGTGGATCAATGCCTGCAATAGTCTCCTGTATCTGCTTAAGTCCCAGTCCGCGCTCCCGTAAGATGTCAAGGCGAAACTTCATAAGCTTGTCATAATCCGGCTCATCCCTGGTGGTCCTTTTAAGCTCCGGTACACCCACTGCCTCCGAAAAGGCTATCCATATCTCGGGGACCAGTACCCCTTCCATGTCCAAACATACTACTGTCTGCATACTTACCTCACAATAATACAAAAATAACAATATCTACAACAATGCCGAGAACAAACCCGCCAATGACCTGAAGTGGTGTGTGACCCACAAACTCCTTCAGCTTTTCCTCAGGGGTCATATCTTCGGTATAAACCAGCTTGATCATATCATTAATGACCTTGGCCTGCTTACCGGTCTCCAGCCTCACGCCCATGGCATCATGCATCACTATAAAGGCCAGCATGATAGCCACTGCAAAAACTGGAGTGTCAAAGCCGGCCGTGAAGCCGGTAGCCACGGCAATGGCTGTCACAGTGGCAGAATGCGCACTGGGCATACCACCATCTCCCAAAAGTCTCTTAAAATCAAGTGTTTTGTTGATAACGGCATATGTGATGGTCTTTAATACCTGAGCCGAAGCCCACGCAAATACACCTGCCCATAATATCCTGTTAGAAATAAACTGATCTATATAATCCATAAGCCTACACCTTTTGCATACGACGTTCGCAAACCGAAACCACATCCCCAGGCATGAAAACCGTGGATCCCTTTGGGATCATAGCCTTGCCATGCCTGATGACAGACACCACAACCATATCCTCCGGAATCTGTAGATTCCATAGATACTCACCATTCCAGGGGTGAGCGTCATCTATCATAAATTCCCTGGCCCTGATGCCGTGCTCATTTTTATACGCCAGACATCCCATGATAAGCTCATCCTTTGGCTTGATCTGCGTGTTGCCCCTGGGGACAACTACGTTGGTCCCCCTGATCAGGGATACTATCATTATCTCCGGCGGTATACTAAGCTCCGAGATACGCTTCCATGCATAGGGATGGGAATCACCTATACAAAACGAGAAAAACTGTAGATCGTTGCCCTGGGATACATCATCCAGGGGCTTCATCTTAGTGTACTGCTCCACAAATCCGGCAGAAATGATACCTGTAGGGATGGCCACCAGCCCGACTCCGAGAAATGAGAGGATGATAGCTGCTATCCTTCCCAGCGTAGTGATCGGATAGATATCTCCATATCCCACAGTAAGAAGGGTGGACACCGACCACCAAAGGCCGGAAAAGGCATTTTTAAAAACCTCCGGCTGGGCTTCGTGCTCAAGTCCATACATAAGAAGTGACGCCGCCAGCATCATGGTAAGGACTATTGCCACAGAAGATGCTATCTGCTTTCTTTTTGCCCTAAGTACATCTATTACGATATTGAAGGCATCATTACTGGAGTTGATCTTGAAAAGCCTGAATATCCTGAATATCCGAAGTATCCTGAAGGCCACCATACCCCAGGGTAGCATTTCGATGAAATAGGGAAGGATGGACAAAAGATCCACCAGGCCGAAAAAGGAGGTAACGTACATTACCCTTGCCTTTCCCATACTTTTGCCGGGATACAGATAGTCCGCAGTCCATACCCTTAACGCATACTCTACTATGAAAATGCCGACCGTGATATATTCGATCAGATCCAGACATCTGTCAATATTATCAGGGATGGTAAATGTCCCGGCAAAAAGGCAGATAATATTGATGATGATGGATGAAGCGATAACATAATCGGCCACACGGCTGGGTATGTCATCCCGGCTACCGATCTGGATTATGTCAAATATTCTTTTCCGTAGGTCAGGCTCTTTTTTCACCATAGCATCGGTCATCAGATCTCAAAGATCCTGGCATACTCCGAAAGAGCTCCCTCTGTATCATGAGCAAGCACTCTCTTTGCAAGAACCTTACCCAGCTGTACTCCCTCCTGGTCAAAGCTGTTGACATTCCAGATAAAGCCCTGGAACATAACCTTGTTTTCAAAATGGGAAAGCAGTGCGCCAAGTGACGCGGGTGTAAGCTCCTTGCCTATGATGATACTTGAAGGCCTGCCTCCCTTGAACTGCTTGTTGGGATTCTCGTCATCCTTGCCGCAGGCAAAGGCAACGATCTGGGCTGCCACATTGGCACACAGCTTCTTTTGACTGGTAGAGCCCTCTATGACCACATCATTATCAAACTGGCTGTTGACAAAGCCTACAAACTGGAGCGGAATGATATCCGTTCCCTGGTGTAAAAGCTGGTAGAAGGAATGCTGGCCGTTGGTGCCTGGCTCGCCGAAGATGATGGGACCGGTCACATAATCGATTGGCTCACCAAAGCGGTTTACCGACTTTCCGTTGGACTCCATATCCAGCTGCTGCAGATGGGCGGGGAATCTGGAAAGTGCCTGTGAATAGGGTAATACTGCAGTAGCAGGATATCCTAAAACATTTCTCTCATAGAATCCGATGAGTGCATCAAGCATGGCAGGATTCTTCATGGGATCCCTTTCTGTTGCAGTGCGATCTGCCTCTGCAGCACCGTCCAAAAAGTCGGCAAAAACCTGGGGACCGAAGGCAAGCGAAAGAACTGCTCCGCCCACTCCCGATGTGGATGAATACCGGCCTCCGATATAATCATCCATGAAAAATGCCTCCAGATAGTCATCACTTTTTGCAAGGGGTGAGGTCTCTGAGGTAACTGCTATCATATGCCTGGCCGGATCAAGCCCTGCATTCTTAAGTGCATTCATCACGAAGGACTGGTTGGTAAGGGTCTCTAGGGTGGTGCCTGATTTGGAAACAAGGATGAAAAGGGAATGCTCCACGTCGATCTGCTCTAAAACAGCCGTAGCATCATCCGGATCCACGTTGCTTATAAACTTGGCCTCCATCAAAAAACTGTCATTTTTACGCGCCCATCCCTCCAGCGCCAGATACATGGCCCTGGGTCCGAGATCAGAACCGCCGATACCGATCTGAACCACGGTGGTAAACTTCTCACCCTTGGCATTGGCAATCTGACCGCTGTGTACCTTGTCGGCAAAATCGGCTATCCTCTTCTGCTCGCTTTTATAAAACTCCCTCTTATTGACTCCGTCTGCCATAACGTCCCTGCCAAGCTGGCCACGGGTGAGCTGGTGAAGGACCAGACGCTTTTCACCTGTATTGATAACCTCACCGTTATAGAGCTCGGCGAACTTATCGGAAAGCTCTGCCTCAACAGCAAGATCGCAAAGCTTATTTAAGATATCGTCGTCCACAGCCTTAGCTGCGTAGTTATATGACATGCCTGCTGCCATAGGTACAGTATACTTTTTAACGCGGTCTGCTCCGCCTGCCCCTGCCATAACCTCGGGCAGGTTAACCTTTTTTACGTTTGAAAGCTCCTTAAAAGAAGCCAGAGTGTCCAGATTTTTCCAATTTGCCATATCTTACCTCCTATATTGAAAGTTCATCTCTGATGGCTGCCATCTCTTCGTCCGTAAATTTAACATGGGACCATGTAAGGATGCTTTCACCATCTGAGTATCTGGGAACCAGGTGCACATGGAGATGGAATACCGTCTGACCGGCTGCCTCTCCGTTGTTCTGTAAAATGTTAAAGCCGTCACAACCAAGCTTTTGGGTCATATGCGTCGCCAGCTTTTTAGCCAGAGGCATAATCTTTGACGCCACCTCATCCGACACCTCATAGATGTTGTCGAAATGTTCCTTGGGAATGATAAGGGCATGACCCTTGGTAGCGGGATCCGCATCCAGGATCACCTTGAAGTCATCATCCTCATAGATGCTATTGGTGGGGATCACCCCGTTTGCAAGCTTGCAAAAAATGCAATCGTCCTTTTTCATATTATCCTCCTTTTCAGGTGCTTAAAATGATCTCATTTAAGTCAGTCCATGAACGGAATGGCGTCGTCTAACATACGCAGTACCTTGATGGGACCCCTGGCTGAAAGATCCCCCATGGTAAATGCCTTCTGGAAGGTAGATCTGCCGGCTATGATCTCATCCATCACTTCCGGAGTCAGTCTGACCTCCACGTCCACATCCGGAACCTCTCCGTAATGGCAGATGATCTCGTCATTGTCTATACCGAGATATAGGGGCTTGGCCATACCGTCTATAACAAACTGGTAGCTCACCTTCATCATCTCCTGGGGAACGAAGTGGGACTTAAAGCCCTCTACATAATCGGTAGCGGCATCCGCTCCGGAGCTGCCGAGCATGTTCCTGTAAATGGATGAAAGCTCGATAACATCCTGCTTTTGCTTTTGCACGTAGGTATCGTCTGCCAGATTTCTGGAAAGCTGCTCACTCTCCTGGGGGGAGAGCTTGATGCTCTCGCTGATCATGATAGTACGTGTAATGGCCTGGTTACTGGCCGGAAGGGAAGTAGCCTTCTGAGATATGGTCCGATATAGGTTTTCTGCCTTTTTTTCTATGATATGTAAAAAGTCATTGTCAGATTCAAAGGCTGTTCGATCCTCCACATATCCACAGAGTCCGCTGCACAGCTGACCGCCCAGTATCTCCCAGGCATTCTCTAAGGTCATCATGCCCTCACGCTCCCCATAGGTTTTGGATATCACCACGGGCTGCATATATATGTCCGCTATACGGCTCTTGTCACCGTAGAGCCAGCATGCGTCCAAAAACTGTGTCATGTAACCACCTATACCCATCCACTCCACGGTTGTAGCAAGGATGATCCCGTCCGGCTCCTTAAGGGTCTCAGGAAGGGTGGTTATCTCATTTTTGTACTCATAGAGGTTGTAGGTGGTCACATCCACCCGAAGCTCCAAAAGAACAGCCTCCATTTTTTTAAGCACGTAGATGGTGGGGTCGTCCAATACTCCTCTGCCACCATAGTATATGTTGATCTTCATGCTGTATCTCCTATCAAAAACCATTGATATTATAGTTGATATATGGCCTTGTAGCAAGAAAAAAAGAGATCATCCCCGCAGTAGAGGGATGATCCCTGCTATGATCAGCTGATGGCATCTATAAGGTCGCAAACCGCCTTAACACCATCCATCTGGCCGCTTTCGCTCATGGCTTTTTTGTACTTTTCTCTGTCCTTATAGACATGTCTAACTGCAGCGCAGAGTGTATCCTCGGTGATACCCTCCTCCTCCATTACATAGGAGAAACCCTGTGCCTCAAATGACCTGGCGTTGAGGATCTGGTCGCCCCTGCTGGCATTGAGTCCCAAAGGGATGAGGATGTTGGGCTTATGTAAAGCCAAAAGCTCACATATGGCGTTGGCTCCGGCACGGGATATCACCACATCTGCCGCAGCAAAAAGATCCGGCAGTTCCTTTGAAATATATTCGTATTGTACATATCCCTTTCTGCCCGTAAGGGAATCCGAAAGATTGCCCTTGCCGCAGAGATGGATAATAGAAAACTCATCCAAAAGCTCGTCCAGGGAATTCCTGACCGCATTGTTCACAAAGACGGATCCCTGTGACCCGCCTATTATAAGTAGGATAGGCTTATCGTCCCTTAGTCCGGTAAACTCTAAAGCTTTGTTTTTGTCTCCCTCCAAAAGCTCCTGTCTAATTGGAGTGCCTGTAAGAACCGCCTTGTCTGCCGGGAGGTTCTTAAGGGTCTCCGGGAAATTACAGCATACCTTTGAAGCTCCGCGCATAGCTATCCTGTTGGCAAGTCCGGGTGTCATATCTGACTCGTGTATAATAGCCGGAACGTGAAGCCTTTTTGCTGCCAGTACCACCGGCACAGACACAAAGCCTCCCTTTGAAAATATAACATCAGGCCTCTCCTTTTTAAGTATCCTTTTAGCCTGAAAATAACCGTGGATCACACGAAACGGATCAGAAAAGTTTTTGATGTCAAAATATCTCCGAAGCTTTCCGGAGGCTATCCCGGCATAGGGTATGCCGCAATCCTCTATAAGGCCCTTTTCCATACCCGCATAGGAACCGATATATGATATCTCATAGCCCCTTCTTTTAAGCTCGGGCATAAGAGCTATATTGGGGGTCACGTGTCCTGCAGTACCGCCGCCTGTTAAAATGATCTTTTTCATACTGATGTCCTTTTCTTTCTATATCAGTTACATCAGACATTTTAACATATATCTATAGGTTTTTGGTGTTTTTTTACACCATGCGGTATACCACGTCAGCAAAGGATATCATATCCATGCGGTTGAGCTTCCTGGGCTTGTTGTAGGGCAGGATCTCTCCGTTAAGAAAAGTGCCGTTTTTGCTGTTTAGATCCTGGATATAAAAGGCGCCGTCACGACGAAAGATCTTTGCATGGTAGCGGCTGACAGCCTCCGATGACAGGATGGCGTCATTTCCACCGTCTCGGCTGCCAATGGAAAAAGGATTCTTATCCACCAAAAGATCACAGCCTCCCCTGCCCCCGGATTCATATATCAGCCTGCCCCGGCATCCCGTCATGTCAGCTGACAAAAGCACTGTCTGTGTCTCCGGCTTTTTGACCGGATCAAACTCAATATCCCTGAAGGGCTTTTTCTCCGGCATAAGTCTTTGCCGTCCCTTTAAAAGATCCGGTAGCAAACTATAGATAAAGGACTTGAGCTTGTCAAATAAGCTGTGCTTCTCCGTGTCCGTAGCTTCCTCATTACATTCGATCTTTTCAACTGAGTCCGGCATTTCGTACGGACTTGTCACTAAATCCTCGGAGAGGACAGACACTTTTTGTTCAAAAGGATTGTCCTCAGCAAAAAGACAACCGTCAAACTCACTTTCAAGTCTTTCCATCAGATCACAGAAAGAAAACACATCTCTTTCAGTGATGCTATACAACTCATAACACAGTGCTGTTATGTCACTTTTTGTATGATCCACAGCTGAAATAACAAATCTCATAAGCTCGGCCAGCTGTTCCTTTATATCATCGTGTTCCATGGGACAAAAGCAAAGCCTTGCCTTTATGATCCCTCCTTTTTTTTCATAGAAAAGTGCATCGGGGTGTAAAAGTATATGCTCTTCACCTATCAAAAACCTGGACAGTCGTTCATAGGAGTCCTTCACGGATGAAAAAAGCTCATACAGCTTTTCCTTTGTTATCCCCTCACTTAGGATAATATCCTTAAAAGCCCTCATTCCGCCTATGTCATACCAGAACTGTGTTTTCCCATTAAGCTCCATTGTATGAAAGCTTAAAAGCTGGGGAACATCATTTTGCTTAAGCATCTGCTTTTCATAACCCACATGATTAATTTTGCCCTCTATGACCATATAGCTGCCCTGTACGGTCCTTCTGTATTCAATATTCATGATCCCCTCCCTCATCAGTGTTTTCATTATCCAGCAGTCCCTGCACTGTACGGCTTATCAGAAATACCTTCTGGGGGCAGGGATCAGGTGCTTCATAGCAGGCGATCGTCTCCATGGCGGAGCCGTACAGGCTTATGCCACCCATAAACAAAAGCCCAATGAATATCATACATATACCCATCACTGCTGCTGCCTCCACTGTATATCCGGCACAAAGCCTTAGGGGGAATACATCCTCCCTGTTAAAGTATCTGATCAATCTGTGTCGCCACCCGACACCTTCCTGTATAATCCTCATGACGGCATACCTCCGTTACATAATACGATCATCAAAAACCCGGCAAACAGAAAAGGGACAAAGGGTAGCTCGTAGTGTTTACTTTTTTTAAAAAATGTCATGGAAACGACCCCTCCCACTGCTGCCAGAATCATACCTATCCAAAGCATAAAGATATTGCCCCAAAAGCCCATGTAAACCCCCGTGACGATCAACAATATCGCATCGCCCTTTCCTATCCGCTCATGAGTAAGTATACTCAGAATATATACGGCTATACCCGGTATCAGTCCTCCCAACATACTAACATAACTGATCCGGCCATGGTATAAGTGTAGAAGCACACCGGCCATCCCCCATATCATCATGGGTATTACCGGCACAGTGCGTTTTCTTATGTCCTCCACCGACATATGTAAAAGCATACCCATCATACATATCACTTCCATGATCATGACCCTCCGCATTTCGGACAGGCATGATATTTTTTCTTCGCCTCAGAAAGCTTTACCATGGATATTGTCCTTTTTAGTCCGCTACAGGATACACTGTTGTGATAGCACTCACCCCAGCTTGTTATATATACAGAGTCAGCGAAAGGCTTTTTACACAGCGGACACTGATCGTAGCTATGTCCACTGCTGTTTCTAAGCCCTTTAACCGATGTAAGTGACATGCTTTTTATGGATGGATCGATATAGGGGCAGTCCCTCGATCTGTGATATGCCCTTCCATATGGTGTAACGTAGACATATTCCCCATCTCCGGAAGCCTCATTTGGATCGTATCCATTCCATATCCTGGCACTCTTTTTCTGATATAAGAAGATGCCCTTGTCTGAAAAAAGCCTGATGGGAAAGTTCACCCTGTACACAGCAGTAAGGGTTATATTTTTGTCATCAACAGAGCTTTCTCCCAGAAAAACCCCTGCCGTACCACCCATAACTGCTCCGTCAAGCTTCACGTCATTGGATAAAAGCTTTCCGTAAAACAGGGCAGATGCGGCATAGATATTGGGCTGATCACTAACGAGCGCCATGGTATCCACTGTTTGGGTTAGTGAATCATCTATGGCCCAGCCTATCATCACTATCCTGATGAAAAACATCACACACACGGCAAAGCCCATGAAGACCGGCAAAGCCACTGCTGCCTCCACACTGTATGACCCTTTTTTTCTGCCGGAGAGTTGACAAAGATGCCTCTTTAACTGAAACCATAGTTTTTTGGGGGGTAAATTGTCCTTTTGGAGATTGACTATGGAATCGCTGGCCACGAATTGCCTTGTCTGTGGATAGAGAGATTTGATCAAACACAAAATGATATTTATAATTATTTTCATTAGTTGAGAAAGAGACATCTTTATCCACCCTCCGGCTTTTTCTTAAATTACAAATATGACAGTACCTTCTCCTCCTTGAATTCATAGCAGGAAAGCCCGGTTGACACCAATGGGGCCATGCTTAAAAATAGCGGTGATGATGTCATGGTCACATGGTATTTGCCCTCGATCAGCATATTATCCATCCTTACATTTGCATAATCTGCATTCCTATGAAGCTCCTCCTCCATAAGATCCAGCGGACGAAGCCCCAGCTTCTTTGACGGAGTGACGCTTAACAGAGCAAACAAATAGCCCTTATAGTCAATGCCGGATGGCACATCGGCTGCCTTTATGTCGGTATTAAAATACTCAGGCAGTGCGTAAAGCTCACTGGTCCAGTTTTCAGGATCCTTTATAAGAGGCACCCTGCCTCCACTCAGGAGAAGCCGCACATCCAGTACACTTTCCACATAAGCCCACGCCCCCAGGATAGCTGCAGTGATCGCCGGCTCCAGCTCTGGATTCAGTAAAGCTGCTGCGGCAGCCGTTGCCATACCCTCGGCCTCGGAACGCCTGGCACTATCCTTCATCAGCGCCGCAAGGTTTTGTGCCTCCCTCAGAGCCAAAAGCTTTTTCACCACGGATCGTAAATTCTCTTCGTCCGTAAGATTACCGCTCACCACATACTCAAGCTCATATTTCATTCCGGTTCTGTCTCTGCTGTCGGTATAACAGCCAAGATGATCTAAAAGATACAGCTTGTACAAAAGTTTCTCCGACATTGCCAGGGGCTTCTCCTTTGCATCACCGCGGTTTAACACCCTTTTTGACACACGCTCGTTTTGGCTCATCCTGAGGGTAGATACACTCATATCACTCCCAAGCACCTGGTAGAGCACCCCCCTTTTTTTAAACTGTCCCACCGAATCTATTATGGTCTGACTCTCGTCACCTTCCGAAGCCTCATCCGTATGCGGCGCTGCACCGGTAACATATACGTCATGTTCCAAAATGCCAATACCTGACTCACCGCTTTTATCCTGTTTCGTCATAGCCATAACGCCCTCGGCAGCATGACCCGCCTCCTCCCATTTTTCCAAAAGATCCTCCGGCAGGTCGTATACAGCCCGGGCCGCCGCCTCCTTCATAAAACCGGTTCCACCGTAGTCAGTAAGAAGCGTTACCTCGGAAAGCTTAGTATCCACCGGATTCATGCGACACAGATTCACATATCTGACGACGCTACTGTCATGGCAGGGATTACCACCCTCCGAGGCATAGGCCGACATCCTTAAGATCAGCTTTTGCTCATCAGCTGTGGGCTTCCCATACCCCATGTCCACAGCAAGGATCCCGTACTCCTCATACAACAGCCTGTTGTAATCTCCCAGGCCGCTCTGGGCCGCAGATGAGGCCAGGTGATCCGCCGAGGTCTTCATGCAGAAATACCGTACAACCTCCGACATCGTAAAAAACAGCGACATAACCATAGTAAGGCTTAACACCATAAATATCGTTATACTGCCACCTTTTCTCATATCACACACTTTTTGCATCCTTTTCTACTGTATCCAGGATATCTCCGGCGATCTTGGTGATACGATCCTTGAATATCAAAACAAGGGATATGAGCACCACCAAAATCAGAATAACCTCCACTACTCCTACTCCGTCTTCTTCCGTCATAAATCTTCTTATCTCCAACATATATCTCTCCTTTTCCCTGCTTATAGCAGTAACTCTTACAGACTGATGGACATCAGCGCCGGAACTATCAAAACCATAAGGATCATTCCCAAAAGGCCTCCCATTGGCAGAAGCAACCTGGTGGAAACCTTCTCTCCCGCAGTCTTGATCTCCCTAAGGCGCATCTCCCGTACCAGCTGCTCCTCATGAGCAAGCTGTTCCAGCAGTCTTTCATTTCCATGTCTTAGGTTTTGTCTTAACAGGACCATAAGCTTGCGATATGATGGATGCATGCAATCTCTCCCAAACCTTTCATAGGCATCCGGCTCAAGTGATCCGTCCTTTATGGCCCGGTTCATAACTATTAGGTTTTCATAAGCCGTCTTTTCTTTGCCGGGGTGAGCCTCCTTCCATTTCAGGTATTGCTTTTCCATCTTTTCAAAGGCGCCCCTTATGCTGATCCCGGCTCCCGCGTACAGACTCAGGTTCTCCACGATATCCGGATATTGTCTGCCATATTCCTCACGTTTGTTCAAAACCTCCTTTTTTTCATCAATACCCTTGCCCAGCCACAATGCCAGTCCGGCAACAAGCCCAAGCAGGCACAGGATCGATCCCTTATAATCCACCGGTTTTTTCCACACCAGCTTTTGTCCTTTGATCTCCCCGGGAAGCAGCATCCTTCCATCAGTGTTTTCTTCATTGGAGCTGTCAACGAGCATCCTTATCGTCTTATCAAAACCCTCTTTGCTGGCCAGATCCGGCTGCGTCACGGTAAAATAGAAGGTATACTCCCTTTTTTCATCCTCTACGCTAAGTGTACAACTGGCGGTAATCACTTCGTTTTCAAGGAATGCTGAATGGTCTATATTTCCCGACGGATCAATGATCCCCCTTGGGACAAAGTCCCACTGTGCATCTACCATATCATTAGCATAGGAGCTCTTCGGCTTTAGGCTTCGCCATACGGCATCGCGACTTTTATTTTCCCCGAAAAAGGTCTCGTCTAATTCTCCTTTTGCCTCTTCAAAAAGCTCTTCTATCTGGTCATCCCCCGGCCTTTGCGGAATGATGTCAAAATCGATGTCGCTTTTTTGTCCAGCCCCGTATACCTGGAGACTTATGCTCTCATCCCCTTCTCCCGCAGCCGGTCGTTCAATGTGATCTGTACTGTAGGCTGATGCGTCATAGATGCTTAATCCCTGAATAGCAATCCCTATAAGCTCTATAACAATGATCAGTTTTACATAGTTTTTGTTCATAGGCTGTTTGTCACCTTTACTATCATGTGGTTACCCAAAGCAACAGATCCGGCGTAGATAAAAAGGCTTGCTATCATAAGCACCACCCCCACCGTATTGTGATACAGTGGCTCCATAAAGCTTCCGCCCGTAAGCCTCATATATAAGATGATGGCCATAGGCATAACAGACATTATGGTAAGCTCCAGCTTCTTCTGGGCTATCATCGACTTAAGCTCATCCTGCATATTGATCCGCTCCTCTAATCTGTCTGCCGTGTCCTTCAGATACTGTGCATATCCTCCGCCAAGTCTCTTAGTGTACAAAAATATCTCCCCAAAGCTTTCGATCGCCTCTATGGGATACTTCTCCGCTATGCCCAAAAAGGCTCTTTCCACAGGAACATGCATCCTGACCTGGCGATTCATCTCCATCAGATCAGAATATAGAATGCTCTTATTTCCGTATATGTTCTTAAGCACCTCCATAGCATCATAAAAAGCATTCTCAACGGAATATCCCGTCTGCAAAAGGGATGCCACCGACAGGAGAATTTCCTTGAACTCCTGCCGGATACGCTCCTCCCTTTTTTCGTTCTGCTTTTTTGTGTACCTGTACATGTTTATGATTCCTATGGGAATGATCAAAAACAGGGCGTAAACCGAATCAAAAAAACCATATGCGATCAAAAGGTCAAGAAATGCACTCTCTGCAACAACTGTCAGATAATCCTTTGGACCGGGAGTATATCCCAGCCGCCCATGGTTCATTCTGACCTTAGCATTAGCTTTTTTTGGTTTGAAAGCGTATTTACCCTGATCCATGTTCCCTCGTCCTTTGATTCCTCGTAAGCATAAAGAGTCGATAATTTCACTTCGGTGTCCTCTATCCCCATGACCTCTGCGATCTCCAAAAGCTTACGTTCACCTGATTTGATCCTGCCTAAATGAATGAAGATGTCTATCCCGCTGGCGATCTGTTTCCTTATGGCAGCCAGGGGCAGATCCACATCTGCTGCCATGAGCACCATCGTCTCGAGACGCGAAACCATATCCCTGCATGAGTTGGCATGTCCGGTTGAAAGTGTCCCGTCATGACCGGTATTAGCGGCAGTCAATACCTCCAGCGCCTCAGCGCCGCGACATTCACCCACAACTATCCTGTCCGGTCTCATACGAAGAGCTGCTCTTACCAGATCCCTTATCTTGATCTCCAGCTTACCCTCCAAGGTGGCATTACGGGTCTCCAGTCTCACCAGGTTGTCCACCCCTTTTATCTGAAGCTCTGCGGAGTCCTCTATAGTGATCACCCGTTCATCACGGGGCACATAATCCGTCAGTGCATTCAAAAAGGTGGTCTTCCCGCTGCCCGTGCCGCCGCACACAAAGATATTGTATCCGGCAACCACCAGACTTCTTAAGAAATCAGCTATCTCCCTGCTTAGTGAGCCGTATTCCAAAAGCTTTTCCATATTGATCCTCTCATCGGGAAAACGACGTATGGTAACCGTAGCACCGTCTACCGATACCGGCGGTAAGATCACATTTACTCTCGACCCATCCATGAGCTTGGTATCCACGATGGGACAGGATTCATTTACCACTCTG
>CAMOFS010000009.1 GCA_946613735.1 uncultured Lachnospiraceae bacterium
AAAAAGGTTGCCTTTTTGGCACCCCGGCTAAGAGCCTCGATACCTATCTGGCCGCTTCCGGCAAACAGATCCAAAAACCGTGCTCCCTGTACGCGATCACTTATGATGTTAAAAAGCGTCTCCTTGATCCTGTCGGTAGTCGGCCTGGTGCCGTTACCCTCGGGGGATAAAAGAGGAACGGAACGCGCTGTCCCAGCAATGACACGCATATTACATATCTCCTCAGATCAAAACTGTAAAAACTTATCACTCATCATATCTAAGCCCAGCTTAATGGCATTATCAACAGCCTGGGTCCGGACCTCACTCCTGTCGCCCGAAAAATTATACCCCCTGGCAACAGACCTTCCCTCATAATAGCATCCGATAAAAACCAGTCCTACTGGATGCGTCTCGTCAAAACCGCCGGGGCCGGCAATACCCGTGGAAGAAAGGGCAATATCGGCACCTGCTTTTTTGGCAGCCTTTTCAGCCATGGCAAGTGCCACTTCCTTGCTGACCACACCATATTTTTCGATCAGGTAAGGATCCACCCCCAAAAGGTTCTCCTTTGCAGCCTCTGAATAGGTCACATATCCTTCATGGAAAACAGAAGATATACCGGGATAATCCGTAAGCCTGGCTGCAATAAGACCGCCTGTGCAGGACTCGGCAGTGGTTATGATAAGCTTATTTTTAATCAAAAGCTCTGCCAGAGTATTAAGCTCATCCATTACTTTGTTTCCTTTAAAACATCAACATTTTTGATTATATAATCCACAAGTGAGATCACGGTAAGCGCCAGTGCCACCCACATGAAAACAATGGATAAAACCTTCCACCAGGAAGGTGAAAAATCAGCTACCATAAAGATCACCATGAGCATCTGGAAAACAGTCTTGAACTTGCCCCAGTAGCTTGCGGCAATGACCACGCCGTTGTCGCTGGCCACAAGTCTAAAGCCTGAAATGATAAATTCCCTGGCAATGATGATGATACAGATCCAGGCCGGAAGCTGTCCTAAGGATACCAGGCAGATCATGGCCGAGCATACCAAAAGCTTGTCAGCCAAAGGATCCATGAACTTGCCAAAATTAGTGATCATGTCGTATTTTCTGGCAATATATCCGTCTGCCGTATCAGTAAGGGAAGCAGCCACGAAAACCAGTGCAGCAATAACTCTGCAGGCTGTGCTGTCAGGAGCGATCAAAAGGAAAAATACAAAGAATGGGATCATGATGATCCTTAAAAGTGTAAGCCTGTTTGGCAGATTAAGATTTCTTAAAAACTCCATTATACTCTCCCTTCTCTACTACGTTTTGCTCGCTGTATATGTATCCACCGGAAAACGGAAAAACGTTTTCCTACGTGGACACATATACAACTCGCAAAACTTACTATTCCGGCATACCTATCAGGTCATAATCTTTGGCAGCCGTTATTATTACGTTTTTAAACTCCCCACTTATAAGCTCTTCATCTGTCTCTATAAAGACACTGGAGTCTACGTCCGGTGCGTCACGGTGGGACCTGGCCACATATACGCCGTCATCTATACGCCCCTCAACAAAGCAGCTTAAGGTGGAGCCGATAAGCTCATCGTTCTTTTTTTTCACTACCTCCTGCTGGGTACGCATGATCTCGTCCACCCAGCGTTTCTTGGTGGCATCATCGATCTGATCCGGCATAATGGCAGCCGGGGCACCCTCTTCACGGGAATAAGCAAAACAACCCAAACGGTCAAATTCCATATCATGGACAAACTCAACCATATCCTGATGATCCGTCTCAGTCTCACCCGGGAAGCCGGCGATCAAAGTGGTCCTTATAGCTATGTCGGACATGGCATCGCGAAGACGGCCAATAAGCTCAGTGATGTCCTGCTTTGTGGTAAGACGCCCCATCCTTTTTAGTACCTTGTCCGAACAATGCTGGATGGGCATGTCTATGTAGTGGCATACCTTATCATTTTTTGACATAAGCTCAATAAGCTCATCATCTATCTCCTCAGGATAACAGTATAAAAGCCTGATCCAGTGAAGACCCTCTATGGTAGAAAGCTCATTAATAAGGTGGCACAGAGACTTTTTACCATACAGATCCACTCCGTACAGTGTGACCTCCTGAGCTACAAGTGAAAGCTCCGTGACTCCAGAATCCACCAACTCTTTGGCCTCCGCCAAAAGCTCCTCCATGGGAACGCTGCGGTAAGAGCCTCTGATATAAGGAATGACACAATAGGTGCAGCGCTTGTTGCAGCCCTCGGCTATCTTGAGATAGGCAGTGGGCACAGGATTGGTCCTGACCCGTCCCTCTGCAACCGGAAGGCCTGACAGGTCATCCAGCCTGCAGACAGGCTCTAGTGGCTTTGTATCCGACAAAAGCTCATCTATCACCCCACAGAGCTTGTCCCAGGAATTGGTGCCTATCACGGCATCCACCTCGGGTAGCTCTTTTTTAACATCATCAAAAAACCTCTGTCCCAGGCAGCCTGTAAGGATAATGGCCCTGCATATTCCCTCTTCCTTATAGTCTCCCATCTCGATGACCGTATCTATGCTCTCCTGCATGGCATCCTCAATGAAACTGCAGGAATTGATTATGATGACATCAGCCTCGGCAGGATCATCGGTGATAACATGTCCGCTCTTTCGCAAGTCAAAGAGCATATGCTCGGTATCACAAAGGTTCTTGTCACATCCTAAGGATACAAAATAGACGCTTGCCATATAAGCTTATTCTTCCTCTGAAGCTTCTGCTTCTTCCTCTATGGTTTCCTCTTCGTCGTAGTCCTCGTCAAAATCCTCGTCGTCAAAATCATCGGAAGAGCCCTTTTTGTCAGCCTCTGCGCGGGCTACAGCCTCCTGCTCCCTGCGGGCCTTTTCCTCTTCCTTTTCGCGCTGTGCAAAGATGGCGTCCTGCTTGCGCTTTTTCTCAAGGTAATCTGCCAGCTCCTCATTCTTCTCATCGACCTCTTCATCGGTGAGGATCTTGAGCTGACCACTGTAGAGCTCTTCAACAGCGATGGAAAGAGGCTTCATGCCTGCAGTGCCAGAAATATAGGGCTCGTCTCCATCAATGATCTGACGGGCACGCTTGGCTGTTGCACATACGATGCTGTAACGGCTGTTGACCACGGGCTCCTCGCCTACCAGTGCGGTCTCCTCATTAACTACCTTCATAAGTTCTACATAAGACGGATGTATCATTTTAATTCTCCCTTCGCAAATATTTTTAACTCATCCTGCATATCTTTTATATTCTCCAGATTGCGCGAGCTCTTGTAGCGCTCCGCCTGGATAATGGAATGCACAAGCTCCACACAGCTGTCCAGATCATCATTGACGATAAGATAATCGTACTTGTCCATCATAAAGGACTGTTCATAGGACAGTGCCAGTCTCTGCTCTATAACATCAGGCGCCTCGGTTCCCCTTCCTACCAGCCGGTCCTTAAGGGTCTTGGCATCAGGAGGTGTGACAAAAAGCAAAAGTGCCTCAGGGAAAAGCTCCCTGACCTGAAGTGCGCCGTTGATCTCGATCTCAAGGATCACATCGCGGCCTTCGCCTGTTATCTTTTGTACATAGGGCTTGGGGGTGCCGTAATAATTGCCATTGAACTGGGTGTATTCCAGCAGCTCGCCTGCCTCTATCATCTGCTCAAACTCATCTCTGGTCTTGAAAAAATAGTCCCGACCGTCCTCCTCGCCCGGGCGTGGGCTGCGGGATGTGGCTGAGATGGAGAGATTATAGTCGTGCTTTGAAAGCAAATGCTTTACGATCGTGCCTTTGCCTGCGCCGGAAAATCCGGATATGACCGTTACTATTCCTTTATACTTTCTTTTTAGCATTAGTGTACTCCTTGCGATCATTCGCGACCGGATGGCCACCGCCCTATATAATTCTTATTCTAAATTCTGTATCTGCTCGCGGATCTTTTCGATCAGGGTCTTGAGCTCGATACCTATGTCTGCGATCTCAACATCTGTGGACTTGGATAAGATGGTGTTGCTCTCGCGGTTGAGCTCCTGAGCTAAAAAGTCCATCTTGCGGCCTACGTCCTGCTTGCCCGTTAGGGTGGCCCTACTCTCGGCTATATGAGACTTAAGGCGGACCATCTCCTCGTCTATGCATACCTTATCAGCATAGATAACAACCTCGCCGAGGACACGGCTCTCGTCAAGCTTCTGCTCCTGGATAAGATCATGGGTCTTGTCAAGGATACGCTTTTTGTATTCCTCTATGATCTGGGGAGAACGCTCTTTAAGTCTGTCGTGAAGCTGCTCCATCCGATCAAGCTTTTCCATAAGGTCAGCCACAAGACGCTCACCTTCATCCTGTCTGTTGGCCACAAAAGCCTCAAGTGCCTGTTCGGTGGCCTCTAAAAGAGTGGACTTGAGATAATCCTCATCAAGCTCCGTATCTCCTTCTGTAAAGACATCGGGCATACGTGCCAAAAGACCGACGCTTATGGTGCCCTCCAAGCCAAACTCTGCCTGCATCTTTTTTAAGCTCTCGTAATACTTAGCGGCAACGTCGGAATGATAAGAAATATCAACATCACCACCGGTACGCTCATAGGATACATAGACGTCCACCTTACCGCGGCTGATGCGGGACGAAAGCATCTTTCTCATATCAACTTCACAAAAGGATAAAAGCCGTGGAAGCTTGATACTCAGATCCAGATACCTGTGATTGACTGATTTGATCTCAACAGTGAGCTTGAACCCATCATCAACTTTTATGTAACGACCGAAACCGGTCATGCTGTTAGCCATATCGCATTCTCCATCCAAGTTTATTTACATACCAATCCATTATAAACAATATAGTATAAAAAAGCAAGAAAAACCGTCACAAACCGCGTATTTATGCGGTTTGCGGCGGTTTTAAAAAACGTTTTCCTACCCCTTATTACTACTCCTCACTTAAAAGCTTTTTTATCTTTTGAAGACAGCCGCTTCTTACCTCAGAAAGAGCACTGATTTTTTTTTCAACCTGCTTTTTGAACTGATCGTATGCCTCCATTATCTGAACTCTATCCTCATCGTCCGGATCTGTATACCTGAATCTTTCAAAGATCTCCTTTCTAAGTTCATCGCAGATGGCCTGTTTCTCAGCAATATCATAGCGGGCCTTATCCAAAACTATCCTTATATCCAGGATATCATCCTCATAAAAAGCCGCGCCGCCCGGATCCTCCGAAAGGATTTTTTCAAGATACGGATCTATCCAGTCCAGATCCACCCGGATACGATCCTTTATCCCGGCCTCCTCCACGATGGCTTTTAATCTTTGCATTTGAGTGCTATTGTTTTCCATATCTGCCTCCGGATGATATACTTATAATGCTTTGCTTTCCGTATCTTCAAAGACCAGAACCTTGCGATATTTATACGATGTAAAAAAGCCCAGTCTTTCCATAGATGCCTCAAGATTAGCATCGATGGCCTCTGCCATAACGTCAACAAACTGCTTTGTTTCATGGGAACGGACATCCCTGGTAGCATTTGTTGAAATAGCCAGCTTTCTCGAAGTAATCCTTGTGATAAGCTTAATAACATTCTCTCTTAATACAGTTACATCAAACTTGGCCTGGCTCCTTATTGCAGCTATCCTATCATCCAATTCCTGTCGTTGCCTGTTTTTTTCCTCCTGACTCAGCCCCTTATCAGCTTTTAATGCATCCTTTCTTGCATAAAGAGGATCGCAGGGTTCATCAACATGGATCCTTCTATACTCAAAATATGCATTATATGCGTCAATAAGCTGGGGTCCAAGCTGCGGATCATAGGTAGCAATCTTTCTTATGGTGGCATCATATTTTGTCGCATCTAAAGCCCGATCCAGAGCAGAAGCTAAGGCTCCTATCTTCTGTTCTTCCCGGCTGGTAGCCACACCGTTTTTGTCCAAAAAATCATTGGCAACCACCGAAAGCCTCACCTTTTTGTAGGCCTCCTTGAAGGCTTCCTTTGCAGTCGTTTTTTCATCCTCGTTCTTTGATGCATCAGCCCTTACATCCAAAAGCCTGTCTGCCGTTCTTATCATGTCGGTAACTTCATCAACCTTAGTTTTAAGATATGCTTCTATCCTACTGAGCCAAACGGGTGGTTCCCAATTGGGAGGTTCCTTTTCAGAACCACCCAGTTTTTTAAGTGCTTCGGGATCTTTTTGTTCTTTTGCCAATTCTGCCTTTAGAGCTTTAAGATTAGCCTCTATGGTTCTGCACACATCATTTGGCTGTAGAAAGCCACCAAAGCTGTTTTCCAATGTATATTTCACTTGATCTCTCATAAAATCATCAATACCAACACCTGCAATATTGAACCTCAGATTCATAACGAATGTACGAAGCAGCATGGATAAGTTGTTATATGAGCTTTCCAGATTCCTGCTCCTGTACCTGTCTGCCTGAGATTTTAAAAAACCATATTTAGGATCCATCAATGTAGTATCATAATCATCCAGCATCTCAACATCAACGGAAGTATGCATATCAAAAAGCCTGTTAAAGTATCTGGTTAGGATAGCACTTTTCGATTCCTTAGGCTTCCTGTCAAATCTCATATCAGAAAGGTATATAGCCGGAAGATCCACGGGATTAGAATCAGTATCAATAGGAACTCCATCTATGAATTGAAGTGTCTTAACCATTTCTATGACCTGATCACCCATGCCGTCAACAGCATTCTGCAGCCTCAGCTGACATTGTGAAAAATTGAAGATAGCAGAGGGTACCTCTATACCCTTTTCCTGGAGCTTCAAAAGAGCAACACCTATCCTTTGGCCGGCAGATTTCTGGTCTCCCAGTGAGAAAATCTTTTTCATATCCTTTTCTATGGCGCTGCTATTCTTTTTAAACTTTGCCTGGAATTTGGGTGTCAACAGGTCGTACAGCCCACTTAAGAAACCAGCTGAATCTCCTGCCGCGGCTGCAGCCATCATCCTGGTGACATCTATCCGCTGCTGCTCATTTAAGCTGGTAGCATTACCATAATCAATAATGGTTGCTCCGCTGTCATCGATCATGATATTACCGGCATGCAGATCTCCATGATAAAAGCCTTCTCCAAACACACCCTCCGTAACCCATTTATTGCACAGGGTAGCAAGGTAGTTCTGACGTAGATCCACTTCTTTAAGAAAGCTTAGGATATCTACACGAAGGAGCTGTAGTCTGACGGCATAATCCTGGTCACTTTCTCCGGCACGCTTTGCCTTGGCGGCAACAAATTCGGCCACCTTGGTCTTTACCTTGTCCGTATATCTGTCAACAGTATCTCCAGGAGCCTTTTCCAAAAGCATGGAATTGGTGGTGGCCCCCACACCTTCCACCAGCTTCATTGACCTGACTCCGTCAAAGGTACCGTCCTTATTGGTGGACTTGTCGTATATCTCTCCCTTGACCACGTTTCTGGCTTCGATGGTAAGATCCAGCTCCTCCTCTATACGGGAAAGCTGTCCCAGATAGGTTGCCTCCATACCACCGTCAGCATCTGTCATCCTGGCACATTTGAGCATTACCTCTTTTTCACGCATCATACGGTTTCTGACATCGGGCTTTAAAAGCTTTACTACCACATCCTTGCCATCGGCAGGAAGTCCCGGGCCGTACATCTTGCAGAAAAAGGTCTGGCCTACAGAGGCTGCACCAAGAGGACGCTCCACCTCTATCTTTGTGATCCTGCCATTGGATCTTTCCACCATACCTAAAAGCTGAGCCTTTACTATCTCGTCAGGAATGGGGGCCAGCTTTGATTTCACATCACCCAGGGCAGCCTTCATGCTATCTGGCATACTCTCAGTGGGCATACCCTGTAATATCTTTTGGAACAGAGGCCCTGCGCCCTTTAGGATACCGCCTAAAAGCTCTCCCATTTGCTCGGCCACCAGGTCATCATATACCTTTTTTGCATCATCATAAGTCTTTTTCTGTGCTTCGTAGGCTGCCTTTTGCGCTTCTGTGGCGTCAGCAGGCAGCTGTGCAGGAGGCACCGGCTCAGGAGGAAGAGGCTTTTGCTTTGAAGCATTCCTTACAGCGGCCGCAAACATGCATCGCTTGTCCATGGTGCTTACCCCACTGAAATAGTGTTCAAAGATCAGCTTGATAAACTTACCCTGACCTGACTCGCCCTGCATGGAGTCTTCTATTATTTTTGCGAGAGCGTCATTTCCGGCCTTTACTCTTTTCGCCTTTTCCTCATCATCTATACCCTTTTGCTCAGGATCCTTCAGCCCGGCAAAAGGGTCAACCTTTTTATCCTTATCTGCGGAAAAGACCTTTTTAACGCAGTCTGTGATCATGGTCTGAAGCTGATCAGAAGCATCCACCACCATATCGTCAATGCTCTTTTCCATATCTGCCAGCTCCTTCACGGAAAAGCCAGCAGGTAACTCGGAAGACGAAAGAGCCGTATCCAGCTGTGCCTGGATAAGTAAGGAATTACGCTTTGCCTCCAGCTTTTTTTTCTCGGCAACCGGAGCAATAAGCATCAATGCAAAGGCCCTGGACTTTTCAAAGCCGGCCTTTTTATCTTCAAAAGCAGCCTTTTTATCCTCCAGCTCCTCCATCCTGTCGGCAAGCAGTGACATCTCTTCGATCTCTTCATCGGAAAGAGTCTCATCGCCTTCTGCTTTATCCGTCAAGGCCTTTAATCTGGCTGAGCAGGTCTGATACTCTTCTTCTTCAGCAAAAGCCTCAGAAAACTCAGGTATATTTTTCTTGATTTCTTCGTCAGCCTCCCTGTCTGCCGCAGCATCCACAACTGTGCGGATCTTTTTGATGGCATCTGTAATAGACTGCTTGATATCGAAGCTTTCCTCTCCATCAGCATCATCTCCATCAGCATCATCCGCATCTTTCTTTTTGGAAGCTAAAAATGGAATGCTTGCAAGCACCTTATCCAAAATGGAGGGTGAAGTCTGATCCTCCCTGTAGCTGTCAGCCACCATGGCTGCAATGGCCGACGTATTGGCTTTGATCATTCTAAGCATGCGCTCACCCGGCTGGGCTAATGTTTCGTCAGCCTCCCAGGTATGCTGTGAAAAGATGAGCTCAGAAATAAAGTCCCTTACAGCCATCTCTTCCTTTGTCCAGCCCTTCATGTCCTCGGCTGACTTATCGGTTGATGTGTCGTATACAACCTTTTCATCCATTTCAGACTTTCTGATCCGGGCCTGCTCCAAAAGCTCCATTGTCTCATGGGTATTAACAAACTTGCCCCTTTTCTCCTGCTCAATTGCATCCAGCTTTTTAAGAGTAGGCTCCAGATCGTATCCATTGGAGGCTGCTATTGCAAGCTGCCGCAGTACTACTGTGTCGAAATTGGAAAAATACACAGCAGCTTTACCGGTCTTGAGCTCCAAATATCTGGAAAGACGTGAGTTCACGCCCTGGATCTCGCCCAGATCTCGGGATCGACGCTGGCTTACCTTCATGGTCTCCATGGATGAATCATCCATCTTTACCTCAATGGTAGTATGGACTATCTGCTCATCTATCACCTCTTTTACGGCCTCAGGATCCATCTTATCCTGTTCCTCGATGATCTTAACATCCAGCTGTGCAACGAGCTCCTGCGCTGACTCCATCATAACCACAGAGCTTGCACCGTTACTTAGCGTGATGGTCCCGTCCTCGTCCTGACGGATCAAAACCCTGTGGCCTAAAATCTTAACATATGTTGCATATACCTTGCCCTCAGGGATGTCCTTTAATTCCCGGCGTAGATTTAAAATATCGCCGGCATATGCGGCCGCAGCGGCTTCATCTGTTATCTGGGCGTCGCTGGGTCTGAAGGCTCTCAAAACCTCTAAAAGCTCCTTGTCCCTTGTCTGAGAGGTCTTTTCCTTTATGGATGCTGTCTTTTCTTTCGGAGCAGATGCAAAATCATAAAGCTTTACACGGACAAAGATATCTCTGATGGTAGCCTTTAGCGCATCTGCATCTTCGGCCGCATCCTGCATCTGTGGTGCCCCCATAAGTATAGGACGGGATATCTTTTTTGTGGAAAGAAGCTCCTTGGCCTGTTCTAAAAGCTCTACTTCCCTTATAAGTCGGGTTCTGTTCTTTTCAACAAGCTCCCTTCTGGCCATGCCGGTACTACGGGAAGAATGCCTCTCGGCACAATACCTGTCGCAGCTATCTATGGCCTTAAAATAAGCCTGTTCGATCTCGGAAAGCTTTTCTGCGGAAAGGTCATCTGCCCAAACTGAGTCAAGCGCATCCTCTACTGCTTTTAAATTGCCCTTAAGCTCCTTCATCAGCTTGGAATCGCCAAAGGTCTTTTTGCTACTCAAAAGTGATTCTCCAAGCATCTTGCCTTCTGACACCTGCTGAAGCTCAGAATACTGTTGATCTTCCTGTGTCAGTTCCCTGGTATCCTCTACAGGACTCTGTAATATTTCCTTTTGCTGTTCTTTCATGATATTTCCTCCCCTGTTTCACATCATGATGCCTGAAGTGTCAATAAAGACTTCCAGATATCGATCATGTTCTTAGTACCCTCTGCTGTCTCATCTAAGAAGCTAAGATCCATTGTTATACGCTGGCTGTATGTAAAACCATACTCATCATCCTCTTCCATGGAAAGCAGTCTTTTTATCAAAGCTTTGACCTTGGGCTCAACAATATGAATGGTAACAGGAGTGTCCTCCCCAAAACGACGGAAATGCTCCACCGCAAATAACAGCATATCCAAAACAGCTGAAGGGTTTTTGGTAAGAGAAACCATAAAGGTTATCTCCAGCTTTTCACCCTTTTTTGAAAACAGCAATATGGCCTTGGGCTCATCATCTTCCATAAACACCGCCGACTGATCCTTCATGAAATCATCAGGTTCAATGGGCATGTCTATATAGTCAGCCCCATGATTGATGATGTCATTGCAAAAGATCATCAGCTTCTTTCTATCAACGGATCCCAGGGAAACACTGTGCTTTGAAGCACCCTTTAGCTTATCAGATGTCATAAGGGCGCCTAAAGTAGTCAAAAACGTGCACTGGGGGAGAGGTGTTTTTTCAATATCAAAGCCATTAAAAATACGATAAAGACCCTCATCTGCCCCTGCAGGGATATCCATATATACCCTATCAACACCATAGGATCTGTGTAATAGATCCACCAGCCACAAAAATGACTCCGAGCCTGTACCCGTACCCCGGAAAGGCTCTGAAACATAAAACCAGGTAATCTCCGCTACAAAACCAGTCTTTTTTATTATCACACAGCCTGCGGCAGCACCAATTGTCTCTATCCCAAACACAAGTGTCTTCTCATCCTCTGAGAGGATCTCTATAAACCCTTCAGGAAGCATGGGAAGATAGAATTCGTAGTTAAGTTCATTTATTGGAACCAATCTGCTTTTCATAATATCTCACCCCTTCCTATTGTCCAATTTTTTGGGCAGCATCAAACATCAACTGACTATGGGCAAGATCCTGTAGCTTTTTACCGTCTTCTATCATTCTCTCAGCAGCTGCATAAAACCTCTCCTCGTCATTGGCATAAGAATCATCTGCCAAAAACACAGCCTTTTCCTCATCAGTAAGATGACTTAAGGGATCAGCTTCTCCCCTTACACTAAGGGCCATAAGGGCAGCCCCTCTGCTTTGCATAAAAAGGCCATCCGCATAGGTGGACTGGATGGTGATCCTTTTGTCATTAAGCTGTGGCATACTGCGCCAGTTGGGATTGATTGTTTTAAGCCGAAGCAGCATAGACGACGTAAGAGACAGCTCCATCAGGGAACCCTGCACTGCCATCAGGTTAATGGGATTATGATCCTGTTCAAACAGCATAAAGTTGAAATCATGGAGTTTTCTCACGCTGGTGCCGATGATCTCGGCTGAAAGCTCTTCTTGTTTGTTTTTATAAAAGGTCTCCGCTTCATCGGCATCAAAGGACACGTGCGTATTAAAAATAAGGCCCATCTCACCTCTTAACTCGTGGGCAAACTCTGCCTTGGTACTGATGAGGTCAGCTCTGTGGATAAGGATCAAAAGAGCGAAGCCCTTAGCTTTTTCTTCATCCGTGTAACAGTTAAAAAGGTTGTACTTCATGGGATCATTTTTAATGTGCTTACGAACCAGATTCTGATAATCGGGAAATACATAGCGGGAAATCAAATCTTCGACGGTGTCATCGATATGCTTCATGGTATTGGGCAAACGATCTGACTCGTCTTTTGCCTCCAGCTGCTTATTTACCTCGGGCCTGTAACCATACTGGAGCAACAGCATTTGGATGGAATATGACATCTCACCCTTTCCGTAGATAAAGTAGTCAAGGGCTTTCTTCATCTCACTAAGTCCTGCCCTGTACAAAGCCACGGCATCATCAGCATCTTTTTTACGTAAGGCAAGATTCTTTCTGTAAAGCACATCCTTTAATTCGGGGTTTTTAGATCTGCCCCTTTGCTTTTCTTCATCCAGGCTTTGTTCCATATTCCTTTCGAGAGCCAAAGAAAGTATCTGCTGCTGCGAAAAACGTCTCTCGTGGAGCATGAAGTTCATAAGTATACGGTCTATGATCTCCCTGTTTCCGGTGACCCGCTGGCTGTTCTCCTCCAGATCAATGCCTTCCATGAAATAGTTCACATCAATATACGACTCCTCACTATGATAAACCTCTCTGGCATATGGATATTTTTGCTTGAATTCAGTATCATGACGACTCTGGGCCTCCTGGACAAAATGAGTCTCATGAGCAGGAAATTCAGCTTTGTACTTTGCCTTTACATCATCGATCTCACTCTTCATAAGATGTATTGCCAGCGCCTCCTGGGCTTTGGCAAGCTCCTTTTTTGCCACAGTGGGATCCAGTCTGGGGCTGATACCCAGATCCTCTTCGTTAACAATCTCAAGGCTGTGTGTATTAAGGGATTTTTCAAGACAGCTCTTCATAAGCAAAAGGGTCTGTCTGACGTAACCAAGCTGCCTTTGATCCGCAGCTGAAAGCGTACCTGCATTGGCGGGAACGTTATAGAATTCTACCAAAGCCTTGAGCCTTTGTACCTCATCCAGCACCAAAGGAAAATTCTCGCCAATATAATCTGAATCAAACATCCTTGGATTGTACTCACGATACAGATCAGAAGCACTAAAATCTGCAGGCTCCTGGCCCGCCTCATAATGATACTTCGTAGTGGTATCAAAAACTGCATCCTCGTCATAAGGGCTTAAACCGACAAAAGATGGCTTTTCAATCTTTCTATACCACTGGTCTGACAAAAGGCCGGTATACTCCGTGGGATGCTCGGTCAAACCATTGACTCCGATCCTTTCCGAAGCGGCCTTCATCTCTGCTTTCTTTTTCTTTTTATCCTTGTAGGAAAGATCCGGCTCTTTTGCCGGCTTGAAATGCTCTAAAATATTGGCCGAAACCATCGCCTTGGGCATAAAAAGACTGGGATCCACATCCTGACGATGGTAGCGGCTTTTCATGCTTTTAAAAAAGGACATCATATTAACTTCTGATCTGATGAAATAGTCCTCATAGCCACCCGTTGTACGAAGCTGACCCTCGGCGGTGTCCATGTTGGTGCGAAACGTCTGTGCATAACCGGTCTTACACCTTGTGACCGATGCCTGCTGATCTGACATAGCTCTCTCCCCCTATTAATTTTTAAAAGAAATGAACGGTTTTCCCTTTAACCGAAATCTTACAGATGAATTATACAACAAATACAGCAACAAGTCTGCAACAAAAAACAAAGTTGAAAGAAATTGTTTGGAATGGTAAAATTTCATTCCGAGCGAAGC